>NZ_JAAGPC010000013.1:0-97077 GCF_017104595.1 Burkholderia sp. Tr-20390
TCCCGCGCGCGCCGCGGCGTGCCCGATAACAATCCAGGAGGCAGCTTGACTCAAGCCAACGTTCAATCCGGCACCGCACGCGCGTTGCCGCTGTCGCGTGGCGCCGATGCGCCGCACCGCCCCGTCGCGCTCGACGACGTGCCGCTCAACCGCTTCCACGTGAAGATCGCCGGCCTGACGTTCGGCGCGCATTTCACCGAGGGCTACACGCTCGGCACGATCGGCTACGCGCTCGCCGCGCTCGGCAGGCAGATGCCGATCGACGCGTTCTGGATGGGGATGATCGGCAGCTCGGCGCTGATCGGCATCTTCTTCGGCAGCCTCGTGTTCGGCTGGCTGTCCGACCGGATGGGCCGGCAGAAGATCTTCCTGACGAGCTTCGTGATCATCACGGCGGCCGCGTTCGCACAATGCTTCGTCACGTCGCCGCTCGAACTGTGCGTGCTGCGCGTGCTGATCGGCTTCGGGATGGGCGGCGACTTCACGGTCGGCCACGCGATCCTCGCCGAATTCTCGCCGCGCAAGCATCGCGGTGCGCTGCTCGGTTCGTTCAGCGTGATCTGGACGATCGGCTATGTCGCCGCGAACGTGCTCGGCCTCGCGTACAGCGACGTCACGCCCGACGCGTGGCGCTGGCTGCTCGCGTCGGCGGCGTTGCCCGCGCTGATCGTGCTGGTGCTGCGGATCGGCACGCCCGAATCGCCGCGCTGGCTGCTCGGCAAGGGCCGGGAGAAGGAAGCACGTGCGATCGTCGCGAAGCATTTCGGGCCGCACGTGATGCTCGATGGTTCGACCGAGCCGCATGCGCATGGCGGCTTCGCGCGGCTGTTCCGGCGTGACCTGATCCGCCGCACGATGTTCAACTGCGCGTTCTTCGTGTGCCTCGTGATTCCGTATTTCGCGATCTACACGTTCCTGCCGACGATCCTGAAGACGATCGGCCTCGCTGAAGGTTTCGGCGCCGACCTGCTGCTGAACGGCTTCCTGGTGCTGGGCGCGCTGATCGGCATCTGGCTGACGATCCGGCTGTCGCGGCGCGGCTTCCTGATCGGCTCGTTCGCGGTGACGTGCGCGTCGCTCGTCGCGCTGGCGGTGCTGCCGTCGTCGGCGGCCCTCGCGATGATCGTCGCGTTCGCGATCTTCACGCTGACGATGTCGGCGTTCAGCAACCTCGTCGGCGTGTTTCCGCCCGAGTGCTTCCCGACCGAAGTGCGCGCGAGCGGCGTGGGGCTCGCGATCGCGTGCAGCCGGCTCGGTTCGGCGATCGGCACGTTCCTGCTGCCGGTCGGCATCGCCACGCTCGGCTTTCACGCGACGATGTTCGCGTTGGCGGGCGTGCTGCTGGTGGGGATGATCGTGTCGATCGCGTGGGCGCCGGAGACGAAGCACCTGACGCTGGAGGAGGCGTCGGGGCATTGATGAGGGCGGCGGGCTGCGTGGCCGCCTGCTTCATCGCGCTCGATCGAGGCTTTCGTATCGACACGCCGCTGATACGCTGCGGCGATGCTGCGCTCGATTCGAACGAACCCGGCCGTGGCCGGGTTCGTTCATTTGAGACGCGATGCGATGCGCACGTTCGTTCAGAACAGGATCGATGCGTAGTCCCGCGCGCCGTGCAGGACGTGAAGAATGTCGATCCGCGCAGGCGAATCGCCGACGACCCGATAGAAGATCTGGTAGTTGCCGTACGCGCGGTGCCGCACGCCGTGACGCTCGTAGCGCGGCACCAGCGGAAACGCCAGCGGCATCGCGGCCAGGCTCAGGCATTTATCGCGAACCTCCCGCACGAACGTTACGGCGCGTTGCGGGTTGTCGCGTGCAATGTAATCGGCGATCGCTTCGAGTTCGGCAATCGCAAAGTCGGACAGGCGCACGGTCAGGCCTGCCGATCCGCCTGGGCCCGATACTTCACCTCGAGACGATCGAAGACTTCCGCCGCATCGGCGCCGCGTCCGGCTTCCACATCGGACAGGCTGCGCGCGATCACAGCGTCCAGCGCGTTCAGCTGTGCCTCGCGATCCTGGATGAGGCGTACACCTTCGCGAAGCACTTCGCTCTTGGATCCGTAGCGGCCTGATTCGACCAGCTTCGCGACGTAAGCCTCCAGTTGCTGCCCGAGTTCCGCACTGATCATGTCGACCTCCCGACCGGATTGAATTCGATCCATCGAGCGTATCGCGCCTATCAACTATTATCAAGAAGAGGGTCTCCCAAAGATCGGCGCGAATGCTTTCGACGTGCCGATCGGGGCGGATGGACGGAACCGGACACGCTTCAGGCAGGCTGCTCTGGCGCCGGACCTTCATCCGGTTTTCGTGCGCACTCGTGTAGCCTTACCGGACCCTCACCGTGCGAGCAGCGATCATGATTGAAGACATCGTCACGCCACAACCTGGCCTGAAGGTCTACCCGCCAGACGCCGACGTCTTTGCCGAGCCGCATGCCGCACTCGCGCGCCACCTGCATCCGCTGATATCGATCGACCTGTCGACGGTCAATCCGTCGTGGGAGGGCTGGATCCACCTGCTCAGCCCCGTCGAGCCGTACGACGGGCTCGTCGGGCAGGACACGGCCGCGTATCACAACGACTATCTGCGCGCGAACTGGATCGGGTTCCGGCTCGACGAGAACGACCGCTACACGCTGCTCGGCGACCCGCGCTACTTCTATCTGGAAAACCCGCCGGGCGCGCATGACGCGGGCTATCGCGCGGAACTGGAGGCGCACTACGCCGAGCAGCAGGCCAGCATCGAAACCGCGCGCCAGCGGTTCGCCGAATACGGCGTGCTCTACTCGTCCAACCAGTACGCGCCCGACGAGCGCGATTTCAGCCAGGAAAAGCCGTGCAACCTGATCGACCAGCTCGGCGGAACAGTCGGTTGGGGCAACTGGGCGGGCACGTCGGATTTTCCGGTCGACGACCGCAATCCCGACGATATCCGGCCGCTCGGCCCCGACGGTGCGCGCTTTCGCTTCGTCGCCCGCGTCACCGGCTGGGAATACCGCGCGATGGGCGCGGACTCGATTCTGCTGTTTTACGAGCCGGCCAGCCGCGTGGCGCTGCTGACGTTCGACTGGTCGTAGGGCGGGCGGGACGGGCGGGCGCTCCGTCTCGTGATTGGCCGTTTGGCGGACTCTGTCTGCCGGATTCGCGCCGATATGCTGGGTGCTTTCCATTCATTGCCGGAAGCCATGCCCGCTCAACCTGTCGATCTCGGTCATGTCCTGCCGTACGAGACGACGTACTTCGACGATCGGCTCACGGTCGATCGAAACGACCTCGATATTTCCGCGTTGCTTGGGGTGAGCGGCAGCGTCTCCGACGAACTGCTCGTTTCGTTGTGCGGCGCGCCGGCCGGGTCGGACATTCAAGCCTATCTCGACAGCGCGGACAGGCTGACGTTCGCCGTCACGCACCCGACATTGATCCGATCGGAGAATCGCGTCTCCGTGCTTCAAACCCGGGACTCGTCCGTACTCGAATTGGGATCCATCGATCTTGTCGATAACGCTGTCGCCGGACTCGGTGCAGCGATGCTATGGCGAATCGTTAGAGCGTGCGATAGGTTGAAGATTGCCCGGATCAGCGCGTTCGGGATAGGCGGTCGCAAAGCCGCGCCGGAACCCGGCGGGCCGCGGCTCTCCGGATACTACGCATGGCCCAGGTTCGGCTTCGATGCGCCCATTCCAAATCGGCTCGGTGACGAGGCTGCGCTGTTCCAGTATTTCCCCGGATATCCGGTCGGGCTGGCCGATCGGTCGCTTCGGTCGCTACGTGCACTCTACGCAACGCGATTCGGGCGGGACTTCTGGCGCGTCGCCGGGTCGCATCGCTGGATGACATTCGAGGTTGCCCCGCATGGCCATTCAGTGCTGACGCTGCAGCAATACTTGATCGAAAAAGGAATTTACGAATGACTCAAAAACGCCATCCGATCACGGGCTTCCGATTCGCGAAGCAAATAGCCAGGCGCAGCCGCACGACGAACGAGAATCGCCCCATTCGTCTCTCGGAAATCCGGCTGCTCATCGGCGAACTCGTCGCGAGCGCACGCCATCACGGTCAAGCGCCCGTGGCGCTGACATCTGCCGCCGAATACCCCGCGCAACCGGCCGGCAAGCCGGTATCACCGCCACAAAGAAAAGTCTTCGACGTCGGACCGATCGATCACTCGAAGAGCACGTTGCAGATCATCTCGATGGCCGATGCCGAAGCCCGCTGTCGCCGGGAAACACTCATGCACTTCGGACAGGATCCCGACCTGTAACCCGCGGCAATGGAGCGCAACCGCACGGCTCGGTTCAACGACGATCTAGCCAGTCTTCAGCTCGTAACGATCTTTGACAGACGCCCAGGCAGGAAGCACTGCGCGACCGACGCGGACTGATCCGATTGTTTCCACAGAACGATCAGCCGCATCTCAGCAACGAGGCCCCCTACCCCCGCCTCCCCGCCTGCTCCCGCAACCACGCGGCAAACGCGATCACCGGCTCGACCGCCACACTCTCCGGCTCGACATCGAGCCAGTACCCGAACGGCCCGATCGGCTGCACCGGCGACAGCCGCACGAGGCTGCCCTCGCCGATCTCCTCCTCGATCATGTTGAGGTCGACCACCGCGAGCCCCGCGCCCTTGCGCGCCGCGCGGATCGCCTGTTCGAGCGTCGAGAACTCGATGCCGTCGCCGATCCGCGCCGGCGGCACGCCCGCCTGCTCGCACCAGTCGGCCCACAGCGTCAGGCGCTTGCCTTCGTGCAGCACATGCAGCGACGGCAACCGGCCCAGCAGCACATCCAGCGCATCGCCGCGATAGCGCGGCGCGCCGACGAGCGCATGCCGCTCCATCATCAGCAGCTCCGACTGCATCCCGGCCCGCGCCGCGCGCCCGAAGCGGATGTGGCAATGGCAATCGTCATCCGGCTCCGTGCGGATCGACAGCTCGACGTCGGGCAGCGCCTCCGCGAGCGTGCCGAGCCGCGGCGAAAACCACTGCGTCGCGAACGTCGGCGGCAGCGACACCGTCAGCCGCCGCTTCGCACCCGGCCGCGTGGCGGCGATTTCGCCGACGCCCCGTTCGATCGTGTCGAACGCCTGCCCGATGAACGGCAGCAAGCGCTCGCCGGCATCGGTCAGGCGCACGCCCTTGTGATCGCGCTCGAACAGCCGCGCGCCGAGCGCTTCCTCGAGCAGCCGGATCTGCCGGCTCACCGCCCCTTGCGTCACGCACAGCGAAACCGCCGCGCGGTTGAAGCTCAGGTGACGCGCGGTCTCCTCGAAAAATCGCAGTGCGATCAACGATGGCAGGCGTCGCATGATGTGTGTCCCCTTCGTTCGTATCGTTCGTATCGTTGCCGGCCGGCACCGCCGGCCCGCCTGCGGGCAGCCTTGTCACGTCGAGGCACGCCAGCCGCCCTACCGTCAAACCCCCGCGCCCAACGTCGCCGCCATTCAGCGACCCCGCGCCCGCGCCGCCCGCCTACAATAAGCATCCCGCACCAAACACGACACCGCCCCGTGAGACGCAAGATGCCGGCGCTGAATGCGCTGAAAGCCTTCGAGATGGCCGGCCGCACCGGCAGCTTCACGCGCGCGGCCGAGCTGCTCAACGTGACGCAGAGCGCGGTGAGCCGCCAGGTTCGCCAGCTCGAGGGCCAGCTCGGCGAAACCCTGCTCGAGCGCCGCCATCACCAGCTCGAACTGACCGCGGCCGGCCGCGTGCTGCTGCGCGCGCTGCAGCAGTCGTTCGACAAGATCGAGCTGACCGTGCGCAGCCTGCAGGAAAAAACCCACCTGAACCGCCTGCGCGCGAACGTGCCGCCCACCTTCGCCGCGCGCTGGCTGATGCCGCGCCTCGGCCGGCTGCGCGACGCGCATCCCGAATTCGAGCTGAGCCTCACGACCCGCATCCACGACAGCCTCGGCGAATCGCGCGTGCTCGACTGCGCGATCCGCTTCGGCGACGGCGAATGGGACGGCTTCGACAACGCACTGCTGATGCAGGAGCAGCATATCGCCGTCTGCGCGCCCGCGCTGTATGCGCGGCTGCGACAGGACGGCACGCCGATCGACCTGAACCGCTTCACGCTGCTGCACGTGCTCGCCACTGACGACCAGCGCTACCTGACCTGGCAGCACTGGCTGAAAGCAGCCGGCATCGCCGACGTCGACACGCGCGGCGGCTACGAATTCGACCTGCTCGACCATGCGATCCGCGCGGCGATCGACGGCCTCGGCATCACGATCGCGGACCGCCACATGGTCGCGCGCGAACTCGCGACCGGGCAACTGATGCAGGTGCTCAACGTGCACGTCGACGGCCACCAGTCGTACTGGTTCGTCACGCGGCCCGAGCAGACGAACCTGCCGCACATCGTCCAGTTCCGCGACTGGCTGCAGCAGGAAGTGTGGCTCGCGAAGCGCCATCTCGAACCGTCGTCGCCGCTGCCGCAAGTGCCGCTGGCCTAGCACGCGTCCCTCCCCGGCCACCCTCCACCAACCGCCGCGGGCGACACCTTACCGGCTTCCACGCCCGTCCGCACTCGGACCAGTCGGAAAATACGACAGCCCTCCGCCCGCTCCCCCACGGGCCCACGCCACGGCAGCCTTGCCGGACGGGCGACTCCGGCCGATTCGCCGAGTAACGTGCGTTTTTCTCATGTTCGACGCGAAAATAAGTCGTTTGTCGTGCGCTAAACGCATGAACAGAATGGCCGCTATCCCGTGCCACGCGTGTCGCCACTCGAAGCGATCCGCCTGCATTCATCGGAGGAGTCACTTCATGCGCACCGAACGCAACTACGTGAACGGCCGTTTCGTCGCCCCGGAAAGCGACACGTTCATCGTCGTCCACAATCCCGCCACCGAAGCGCCGTTCGCGCGCGTGCCGGCCGCGACACCGGCCGACGCGCTCGCCGCCGTCGACGCCGCGGCCGCCGCGCAGAAGGCGTGGCGCACGCGGCCGAGCGCCGAACGCGCCACGTACCTGCACCGCTTCGCCGACGCATTGACCGCGCGTGCGCCCGAGATCGGCGCGGCGCTCGCGCAGGAATCCGGCAAGAGCGTCGAGGACGCGTCGAACGAAGCCGTCTACGCGGGCCAGATCACGCGCTACCACGCCGAGTGGGCGCGCCGGATCGAGGGCGAGATCATCCCGAGCGACACGCCCGACGAGAACCTGTTCCTGCAGCGCGAGCCGATCGGCGTCGTCGCCTGCCTGATCCCGTTCAACTACCCGGTCTACACGCTGCTGCGCAAGGTCGCGCCCGCGCTGATTGCCGGCAACACCGTGGTCGTGCGGCCGAGCAACCACACGCCGGTGTCCGCGTTCGAGATCGCGAAAGCCGCCGACGATGCGGGCTTCCCGCCGGGCGTCGTCAACATCCTGACGATGGATCACGCGACGGCCGAAGCGCTGTGCACGCATCCGGCCGTCGGGATGATCACGCTGACGGGCAGCGTGAACGCGGGCCGCAAGGTGCTCGACTACTGCAAGGCGAACATCGCGAAGCCGTCGCTCGAACTCGGCGGCAAGACGCCCGCGATCATCGAGCCCGACGCCGACCTCGAACGCGCGGCCGCCGCGCTCGTCGCGTCGAAGACGACGCACTGCGGCCAGCTCTGCACGGCCATCGAACGCGTGTACGTGCACGACAGCGTGCACGACCGCTTCGTCGCGCTGCTGAAGGAGAAGATGGCGGCCGTGCGCATCGGCGACCGTGCGGAAGACGCGTCGCGGATGGGCCCGCTCGTCAGCGCATCGGCGCGCGCGCACATCCACGGGATGGTCGAACGCGCGATCGCAGCCGGCGCGACGCTCGAAACCGGCGGTGCGATTCCGGCCGGCCCCGGCTTCTTCTACCCGGCCACGCTGCTCACCGGCGTGCGGCAGGACATGGAGATCGTGCAGGAGGAAACCTTCGGCCCGATCATGCCCGTGCTGCGCTACACGACGATCGACGAAGCGATCGGGTTCGCGAACGACCACCAGTTCGGCCTGTCGTCGGTGCTCTACACCGAGCGCTACCGCACCGCGATGACCGTCGCGAACGCGATCGAAGCCGGCGAGCTGTACGTGAACCGCACGCCGGCCGATCCGTACCAGGGCTTCCACGCCGGCTGGAAGCGCTCGGGCCTCGGCGGCGACGACGGCAAGCACGGGATGCTCGAATTCACGCAGACGCGCCTCGTCGTCATGAAGTACTGACGTCGCCACGCCAAACGCACCGTTTCCGGCGCGCGCACTCAAACACCACGCCGCGCGCGCCGCCCCTGACCCAACCAGAACATAAAAAATCTGCAGGCCTCCGCCTCAAGGATGCCTGATGGAGGAAGACATCATGCCGACCCAACCGTCGACACCCGCCGCGTCGCTCGCGTTGCAGGACAAGGCGCTCGACGCCCACGCGTCGCAGCATTCCCGCGCGCAACGCTACCTGCAACTGCTGCTGCTCGTGATCGCCGCGGGCGCGATCTACCCGATGCTGTATCTGCGGCAGGTGTACCAGCCGACGATGCTGCAGTTCTTCCGTATCGACGACGTGCAGCTCGGCTACCTGTATTCGTCGCTCGGCACGATCTTCCTGATCAGCTATTTGCCGAGCGGCTGGCTGGCCGACCGCCTGTCGCCGCGCTGGCTGATCTGCTTCTCGCTGCTCGCCACCGGCGCGCTCGGGCTCGTCTACGCGACCGGGCCGTCGTTCGACCTGCTGGTGCTGATCTTCGGCGGCTGGGGGCTGACCACCGGCCTCACGTTCTGGGCGGCCGTGATCAAGCGCGTGAACATGATCGCGGGCCCCGACGAACAGGGCCGCTTCTTCGGCCTGCTCGACGGCGGCCGCGGCCTCGTCGAGGCACTGCTCGCGACGATCGCGATCACGCTGTTCGCGTACGTCACGCAGGCACGCGGCGGCACTGACGCAGCCGGCTTCAAGCTCGTCGTCCACCTGTACGCGTTCTTCTGCATCGCGCTCGGCGTGTTGCTCGCGCTGGTGAAGGATCCGTCGAGCACGGGCGACCGTGCCGCGGCCACGAAGCGCGCCAAGGGCAACGTGCTGACCGACCTGAAGACGCTCGCGGCGATCCCCGAGCTGTGGCTCGTCGCCGCGATCGTGTTCTGCGGCTACCAGGTGTTCTGGGCGACCTACAGCTTCTCCGCGTACCTGCACGAAGGCAACTTCGGGCTCAGCGCGACGGCGGCCGGCTTCATCACGACGCTCAAGCTGTGGATGCGCCCCGTCGGCGGCATTGGCGGCGGCTTCCTCGGCGACCGCGTATCGAAGGTGTCCGTGCTGTTCTGGGCGCTGGTGCTCGCCGCGCTGTCGCTGGTCGGGCTGATCGCCGCACCGGCACACAGCCCGCAGGCGATGCTCGTCGTGCTCGTGCTGTTCATCGGCATCCTCACCTACGCGATCCGCGGCCTGTACTGGTCGCTGCTCGACGACTGCAAGGTGCCGACGCATTGCGCGGGCCTCGCGATCGGCCTGATCTCG
Organism: Burkholderia sp. Tr-20390; assembly: GCF_017104595.1. Lineage (NCBI taxonomy): Bacteria > Pseudomonadati > Pseudomonadota > Betaproteobacteria > Burkholderiales > Burkholderiaceae > Burkholderia > Burkholderia sp. Tr-20390. Next base: position 9,489 of record NZ_JAAGPC010000013.1, read on the forward strand.
GTGCTCGGCTATTCGCCCGACGTGTTCGTGCCGCTGATCAACGGCTACGTGACGCAGACCTACCCGGGCGCGCACGGCTACCAGCTCTATTTCGGCTATATCGCGGCCATCGCGCTCTGCGGCGCGGGCGCCGCCGCATTCCTCAAGTACCGCCTCAATCGCATCCAGGAGTCCGCATGAAGATCGTTTCGCTCGAAACCCATATCGTTGCCGTGCCGCCGCCGCATGTCGGCGGGATGTACTGGATCTTCGTGAAGCTGAAGACGGACGACGGCATCGAAGGCGTCGGCGAGATCTACTCGGCGACGTTCGGCCCGAAGGCGATGGCGCCGATCATCGACGACGTGTTCGAACGCCATCTGCTGAACCGCGACCCGCACCACGTCGAGCGGCTGTTCCGCCAGGCGTATTCGAGCGGCTTCACGCAGCGGCCCGATCTCACGATGATGGGCGTCGTCAGCGGCCTCGAGATGGCGTGCTGGGACATCATCGGCAAGGCTGCGGCCAAGCCCGTGTACGAACTGCTCGGCGGCAAGATCCACGAGCGGCTGCGCTCGTACACGTACCTGTACCCGAAGAACGCGAAGGGCGAATACGACTACGACGATCCCGACCTCGCCGCCGAATGCGCGGCGGAGAACGTGAAGCTCGGCTTCACGGCCGTCAAGTTCGACCCCGCCGGCCCGTACACCGCTTACTCGGGCCATCAGCTGTCGCTCGAAGTGCTCGACCGTTGCGAGCTGTTCTGCCGACGCGTGCGCGAAGCCGTCGGCAGCAAGGCCGACCTGCTGTTCGGCACGCACGGGCAGATGGTGCCGTCGTCGGCGATCCGGCTCGCGAAGCGGCTCGAGAAATACGACCCGCTGTGGTTCGAGGAGCCGGTTCCCCCCGGCCAGGAAGAAGCGATCGCGCAAGTCGCGCAGCACACGTCGATTCCGATCGCGACCGGCGAGCGCCTGACGACCAAGTACGAGTTCCACAAGCTGCTGCAAGCCGGTGGCGCATCGATCCTGCAACTGAACGTCGCGCGCGTGGGCGGCCTGCTCGAAGCGAAGAAGATCGCGACGCTCGCCGAAGTGCACTACGCGCAGATCGCGCCGCACCTGTACAACGGCCCGGTAGGCGCGGCCGCGAGCATCCAGCTCGCGACCTGCACGCCGAACTTCCTGATCCAGGAAAGCATCATGACGTGGGGCGGTTTCCACGCGGAAGTCGTGAAGACGCCGATCCGCTGGGAAGACGGTTACATCATCCCGTCGACCGAACCGGGCCTCGGCATCGAGCTCGACATGGACGTCGTGAAGCGCCACACGCCGTACACCGGCGAACGGCTTCACCTGCAGATGGGCGAACACCCCGTCGACGTGAAGGATCTCGCCCCCGCGAAGGGCTGAGCGCAAAGGACAGACATGAGCTACGACTACATCATCGTCGGCGCGGGCTCGGCCGGCTGCATCCTCGCGAACCGCCTGAGCGAATCGGGCCGGCACTCGGTGCTGCTGCTCGAAGCGGGCGAGCGCGACGCGTCGTTCTGGTTCAAGGTGCCGGTCGGCTTCACGAAAACCTACTACAACCGCCGCTACAACTGGATGTACTACAGCGAGCCCGAGGCGCAGCTCGCCGACCGCAAGCTGTACTGCCCGCGCGGCAAGGTGGTCGGCGGATCGGGCTCGATCAACGCGATGGTCTACGTGCGCGGCCAGCGCAGCGACTACGACGACTGGGCGAACGCCGGCAATCCGGGCTGGGCGTACGACGACGTGCTGCCGTACTTCCGCAAGCTCGAAACCCACGCGGCCGGCACGACCGATCCGCAGCATCATGGCTCGACCGGGCCGATCCACATCACGTCGATGAAGGCCGACGTGCATCCGATCGTCCACGAATTCCTGAAGGGCTGCGGGCAACTGAACCTGCCGCGCACCGACGATTTCAACGGCGCGCGGTTCGAAGGCGCGGGCATCTACGACCTGAACACGAAGCACGGCGAGCGCTGCTCCAGCAGCTTCGCGTACCTGCGCCCCGCGCTGGGCCGCGCGAACCTCACGCTGCGCTCGGGCGTGCTCGTGCGGCGCGTGACGTTCGACGGCACGCGTGCGACCGGCGTGGTCGTCGCGGGCGAACACGGCGACGAGACGCTCGTCGCCGCGCGCGAGGTGATCCTCGCGGCCGGCGCGGTCGATACGCCGAAGCTGCTGCAACTGTCGGGCGTCGGCGATCCGTCGCTGCTCGCGCGCCGGCGCGTGCCGCTCGTGCATGCGCTGCCGGCGGTCGGCCGCAACCTGCAGGACCACCTGTGCGTGAGCTTCTACTTCAAGGCGAACCGGCCGACGCTGAACGACGAGATGGGCACGCTCATCGGCAAGATGAAGATCGGCTTGCGCTACCTGCTGACGAAGCGCGGCCCGCTCGCGATGAGCGTGAACCAGGCGGGCGGCTTCTTCCGCGGCACGGACGATACGCCGGAGCCGAACCTCCAGCTCTACTTCAACCCGTTGTCGTACCGGATTCCGAAGAGCGATCGCGCGAGCATCAAGCCCGAGCCTTATTCGGGTTTCCTGATCGCGTTCAACCCGTGCCGGCCGACGAGCCGCGGCACGATCGAGATCGCGTCGAACCGCGCGGAAGATGCCGCGAAGATCCACATCAACGCGCTCACCACGCAGAAGGATCTCGACGAAGCCGTGCAGGGCAGCAAGGTGATCCGGGCGCTGATGCGTGCGCCGGCGCTGAAGTCGATGACCGTCGAGGAGATCTCGCCGGGGCCGCAGGTGGATTCCGACGAAGCGATGCTGCAGTACTTCCGCGAGCAGTCGGGTTCGATCTATCACCTGTGCGGCTCGTGCGCGATGGGGCCGGACGCGGCGACGTCGGTGGTCGATGCGTCGCTGCGCGTGCACGGGCTGCAGGCGCTGCGGATCGTCGATGCGTCGGTGTTTCCGAACATCACGTCGGGCAACATCAACGCGCCGACGATGATGGTCGCGGAGAAAGGCGCGGACCTGATCCTGGCGGATGCGCTGCGCGGCGACAGGACGGGCACGCAGGCCGGCGAACGGGAAACCGTCGCACACTGAAATGGTGGCCGCCGTGTTTTCCCGGGTGCCGCGCATGCGGCACGCCGTTTGCTCTCAGGCAAACCGGAAGGAAAACGCCATGACCACTCATCTCGGGCAACCCGGCCGGCCGCGCGGCCTCGTCGGATGGATCGTCGGCCGCATCATGCGCCGCTACAACCGGCCGGACAACGTGTGGACGCTGTCGCTGCTCGCGATCGGCGACGGCGAGCAGGCCCTCGAAGTCGGGTTCGGCCCCGGCGATGCGATCAGGCTCGCCGCTGAAGCCGCCCCATCCTGCCGCATCGCCGGGGTCGATCATTCCGCGACCATGCTGGCCGCCGCCAGGCAGCTGAATCGCGTGTTCATCGAGCAAGGCCGCGTACGGCTCTCGCTCGGCTCCGTCGACGCGCTTCCGTTCGCGGACGACGCGTTCGACAAGGTCTTCTCGATCAACTGCATCTACTTCTGGGCGCAACCCGGCGCTCGGCCTGGGTGAATTGCGCCGCGTCGTCAGAAGCGGTGGCATCGCCGCGCTCACCGTACGCGACATCGAGCGTGCGCCGTACGACGCGTACCGGCCCGACACGCTGGCTCGCCTCATGACCGAAGCCGGCTTCGCATCGGTTGTCATCCATCGCAACGGGGTACCGTCGCATCCGCTCGCTTGCGTGCTCGGCACGAAGTAGCGGCCGCACGTCGAAACCGGCGACGCTCGCCGCTCGCCGGCGAAGCGCATGCGCGTCCGGCCCGATCACCACCGGCGCAGCGTGCAGCCGCCCTGCAACCGTCCGCGGATAGGAAGCGTCGCGGTCGGTGAACGGCGCGTCGATCCATCCGCCCCTCGCCTGGCCCGTCGCTTCCCGCCCGTCGTCGATTGTTGCCGGTCGAACAACATGATGTGTGCGCTCCCGGTGCTTCCGCCTTTCATCCCCCTGACTACAATCCTTCTCACGCCGGTTGAAAGTCGAGCGAAGCGAAACGCGCGAAATTCGTGGTCGTGCTCGTGACCCGCACCCTGAAGTGCGACTTACCCCACTTGATGAATAGGACTATTGATGATGATCGAAACCACCCGCAATGTTCAGCCGGTTATCTCCGACCTCGGCAAGAAAGGTTCAGGCGAACTCGTGCCGTCCCGCTACGCCGTCCGCGTGGGTGACGTCGACGTCGTGCTGATCAGCGACGGCATTCTGCCGCTGCCGACCTCCACCATGTCCACCAACGTGAGCGAAGCGGACCGCAACGCCTGGTTCGACGGCCGTTTCCTCCAACGCGACATGTTCGACTGGGCGCTGAACATCGCGCTCGTGCGCAGCGGCGAACGCCTGATCCTGATCGACTCCGGCGTGGGCGACGGCTTCGAATACTTCACGCGCGCCGGGAAGTCGGTGATGCGTCTGGAATCGGCCGGCATCGATTTGTCGGCGCTCACCGATATCGTGATTACCCATATGCACATGGATCACGTCGGCGGGCTGAATGTCGACGGCGTCAAGGCCAAGCTGCGCCCGGACGTGCGCATTCACGTGTCGGCCGCGGAAGTGGCGTTCTGGAAAAATCCGGACTTCAGCAAGACGGTGATGCCGGAAACGGTGCCGCCGGCCCTGCGCAAGGCGGCCGAGAAGTTCGTGACGCTCTACGGCGAAAACATCGTCCAGTTCGACCAGACCGTGGAAGTCGCCGCAGGCGTGTCGGCGCGCGTGACGGGCGGGCACACGCCCGGGCACTGCGTCGTGGACATCGCATCGAACGGCGAGAAGCTGACGTTCGCGGGCGATGCGATCTTCGAAGTCAACTTCGATCATCCCGAGTGGCAAAACGGCTTCGAGCACGATCCTGAAACGGCTGCCGCCGTGCGTATCGCACTGTTCAATGAAGCCGCCGAGACCGGCGCGCTGCTGGCCGCCGCGCACGTCGCGTTTCCGTCGATCGGTCATATCGCCAGGAACGGCGACAGATTCCGGTTCGTGCCGGTTCTGTGGGATTACTGATTACTGGTTACGGATCGGCGCTCGACGATCACGACGAAACCGCCGCGTATCCACGGGACTCGCGGCGGTTTTTCGTGGACGATTACGTGTCGTCGCCGTGGCGCCGGAAAAAAAGCACGCCGCCTGTCTCGGCGTGCCGTTCTTCATGCCGCCGTCAATTCACACTCGCGCGCTTCTCCACGAACCGCCGCACATAATCATCCGCCGGCCGCGACAGGATATCGTCCGGCGTCCCGACCTGCACGAGCGTGCCGTCGCGCAAAATCGCGATGCGATCACCGATGCGCAGCGCTTCGTCCAGATCGTGCGTGATGAACACGATCGTCTTCGCGAGCGTCGCCTGCAGTTCGAGCAGTTGATCCTGCATCTCGGTACGGATCAGCGGATCGAGCGCGGAAAACGCCTCGTCCATCAACAGCACGTCGGTATCGGCCGCCAGCGCGCGCGCGAGCCCGACGCGCTGCCGCATCCCGCCCGACAGCTCGTCCGGATAGTGATCGCCATAGCCGTCGAGCCCGACCTTCGTCAGCCAGTTGCGCGCGGCCTCGGCCGCATCGTGCCGCTTCTCGCCGCGCGTGCGCAGCGCATACGCGGCGTTGTCGAGCACGGTCTGGTGCGGCAGCAGCCCGAAGTTCTGGAACACCATGCTGACCTTGAAGCGGCGCAGCTCGCGCAGCCCGTGCGCGTCGAGCTGGATCACGTCGCGGCCGTCGATCACGATCTCGCCGGCCGTCGGCTCGATCAGCCGGTTGAAGTGCCGCACGAGCGTCGATTTTCCCGAGCCCGACAACCCCATGATCACGAAGATCTCGCCCGACTCGATGCCGAGACTCACGTCGTTGAGCCCGACGTTGCAGCCCGTTTCGGCCAGCACGTCGGCCTTGCGCTTGCCCGAGCGCAGCAGGTCGAGCACGCGCGCATGCGCGGCCTGCGGCCCGAACAGCTTGTATACGTGTTTGACGTCGATGGTCGCCATGTCTGTCTCCGTTCCTATGCCCGCGACGACTGCGTCGCCCGATTCGAATCGACGCCCGCCGACTGCGCCTTGCGCGGCAGCCGGTACGGCACGCGCGACGCGCCCTTCTGCCGGCGCTGCTGCGCGAGCCGCCGCCGGGCGCGGCGCTCCTGGCCGAAGCCCTGGCTGATCCGGTCGATCACGATCGCGAGAATCACGATCGCGAGGCCCGCCTGCGTCCCCTTGCCGACGTCGAGCGTCTGGATGCCCGCGAGCACGTCCTCGCCGAGCCCGCGCGAGCCGATCATCGACGCGATCACGACCATCGACAGCGCCATCATCGTCGTCTGGTTGATGCCGGCCATGATGCTCGGCCGGGCGAGCGGCAACTGCACGTTGACGAGCAATTGCCAGCGCGTCGTGCCGAATGCGCGCGCGGCTTCCGTCACGTCCGGATCGACCTGGCGGATGCCGAGATCGGTCAGGCGGATCAGCGGCGGCAGCGCGTAGATGATCGTCGCGAGGATCGCGGGCACCTTGCCGAGGCCGAACAGCATCAGCACCGGGATCAGGTACACGAAGCTCGGCAGCGTCTGCATCACGTCGAGCACCGGCAGCAGCATCCGCCGCAGCCACGCGCTGCGCGACGCGAGGATGCCGACCGGCACGCCGATCGCGACCGACAGCACCGTCGCGACGAGCATCAGCGCGAGCGTCTGCATCAGCTTGTCCCACAGGCCGAAGCAGCCGATGGCGTAAAGCAGCAGCATGAAAAGCACGCCGAGGCCGATGCGGCGCGTCGCGTTCCACGCGATCGCGCCGACGACCAGCAGCACGAGCCACGGCGGCGCCACGCGCAGCGCGCCTTCGAGCGGCACGAGCAGGTAGCGCAGCACCAGTACGCTGAAATGATGGAAGCCGTCGCCGTATTGCGCGACGAACGTCTCGAGCGCGCTGTTCACCCAGTCGGCGATCGACAGGTGCAGAAAGAAGCCGTTCATGTTGAGTCTCCGTCGCGCCGCGAAGGCGCGTGACGGCGGCGGCGGGCGCGGGCCCGCCGCCGCGCGCAGGTTACGCGCCCTTCAGGCTGCCGGCGATCTTCTGCGCGACGTCGGCCGGCACCCACTGCTTCCACATGTCCTGGCGGGTCTTCAGGAACTGCGTGGCCATCGCCGCGCCGTCGATCTTCTTCGTGGTCATCTCGAGGATCGTCTGGTTCAGGAAGTCCATCGGGAAACGCACCTTGCCGAACACGCCGACGAGATCGGGGTTCGCATCGGCGAACGGCTTCGACACGCCGACCGTCAGCCGCGACACCATGTACGACGACGCGCACTGATGCGTGCTGCTCTCGTCGCGCAACGTCTTCCAGCATGATTCGTTATAGGCCGGCATCTTCAGCGCGGTGAACTTGTATTTCGCCATCAGCGCGGCCGGGCCCCAGTAATAGAACACGATCGGCGCGCCACGCTGGTACGCGGACGCGATCGCCGCGTCGAGCGCAGCACCCGTGCCCGGATGGAAGTTCGTGTACGACTGGTCGAGCTTCAGCACGCGCAACAGGCGCGTGTTCACGCGCTCGCAGTCCCAGCCCGTCGGGCAGTTCAGGAAACGGCCCTTGTCCGGTTCCTCCTCGTCGGCGAACACCTGCTTGTACTTCGGCAGATCGTCGACCGACACGAGCCCCGGCGCGACCGGCTTGATGTTGCGCGCCGGATCGCCCTTCACCACGTAGTCGGGCACGAACCAGCCTTCCGTCGTGCCGCCCGGCAGCGTGTCGCCGATCAGCTTCACGGCGCCCGACGAGACGGCCTTCGCGGTGATCTCGCTGCGGCCCGTCCACTGCTCGGCCCAGATCTGCAGGTCGTTGCGCGCGAGCGCCGTTTCGGTGGCGGCCGTGCTGCCCGGCACGACGTCCGTCTTGCAGCCGTAGCCCTTCTCCATGATCTGCCGCAGCACTTCGGTCGCGAACGACCCGCTTTCCCACGTGATGCCCGCGAAATGGACCGTCTTGCCGTCGGTGCACGCGCCGCCGGCCGCGTGGGCGGCAGGCGCGGACAGGATCGCCGCGGCGGCGAGAAGGACCGTTTTCAGTCGTCGAATCTGCATGGTGGGTCGTCTCCAAATCGAATCTGTTGTTTGTGCGTCGCGGCATGCGCGGCGACCGGCGAAGCGTGAACGTATCCACGTCCGGTCAGCCTGCATGTTTCCGCCGCCAATTTGTTTAGGGAAACGAGTAATTCCGATCATTGCAATCGGCGGCGTCGATCGATCCCTGGGCGCGCTGTCAGGCCCGCCGGACGGGCCTCGCGGCCGATTTTCCGAGCCCGTTCAAGACCCGGCGCGGGCCGCGCCGCCTCCGCGTTCGGCCGTTGCGCGGCCGGCGTTGCAGCGCGGCACGCCACGCCCCGTTTCGACTGTCGAAACGGCCTGTCGCGACCCCATTGGCGAACCCGATCCCATCCATCGAAATTACTCGCTTTCGGTTCCTTGCCGGCTTGGGAAGAATGCGCGGTGTCATCGGAGGAGACACGACCCGACGCTGCCGGTTGCCGCGCCGCCGCGCCATGCGCGACCCGGCGCCGCGCGCGCTGCATCGGGTCGCCCCGGATGACGGGGCGCGCCTCGCCGGACGCGCTCACGACAACCGATACCAGCTGGATATCACGGAGATCTCTCAATGAAAAAGACCCTGACGGCGCTCGCCGTAACGGCAACCTTCGCGGCCCCCGTGTTCGCGCAAAGCAGCGTCACGCTGTACGGCGTGATCGACGAAGGCCTGAACTACACGAACAACGTCGGCACCGGCCACGTCTACGAGATGGCGAGCGGCTACGCGCAGGGCAGCCGCTGGGGCCTGAAGGGCAGCGAGGATCTCGGCGGCGGCATGAAGGCGATCTTCCAGCTCGAAAACGGCTTCGACGTGAACAGCGGCCGGCTCAACCAGGGCGGCCGCATGTTCGGTCGCCAGGCGTACGTCGGCCTGAGCCAGGCGCAGTACGGCACGCTGACGTTCGGCCGCCAGTACGACTCCGTCGTCGACTATCTCGCGCCGACCACGGCCAACGGCAACTGGGGCGGCTACCTGCTCGCGCACCCGTTCGACAACGACAACACCGACAACTCGTTCCGCCTCGACAACACGGTGAAGTACGCGAGCCCGAACTTCGGCGGCTTCCAGTTCGGCGGCGCATACAGCTTCAGCAACAGCACGAGCTTCTCGGACAACCGCGCGTACAGCTTCGGCGCGCAGTACCAGAACAACGGCCTGCTGATCGGCGCCGCGTACCTGCAGGCGAACCATCCGGGCAACGGCTCGGCCGGCGCGATCACCGCGAACGACGCGAGCTACATCGCCGAGCGCATGCGCGTGTTCGGCGCGGGCATCAACTACACGTTCGGCCAGGCGACGGTCGGCTTCGCGTACACGAACTCGAACTACAAGAACCCGACCGGCAACGGCTACCTCGGCACGCCGGGTGCGATCATCGCCCCGGGCGCGACGGTCAGCGCGATCAAGTACCAGAACTTCGAGGTGAACGGTTCGTACCAGATCACGCCGGCGTTCATGGTCGGCGCGCAGTACGTGCTGTCGCTCGAGAAGTACGACGCATCGACCGGCAACGCGAAGCCGAAGATCCACTCGGCCGGGCTGATGGCCGACTACAACCTGTCGAAGCGCACCGACGTGTACGTGCAGGCCGCGTACCAGCACATCGCCGGCGACAAGACCAACTCGATCCTCGACAACGCGTTCATCCCCGGTACCGACGCGCCGTCGTCGACGTCGAACCAGGTGGCCGTGCGCGTCGCGCTGCGCCACAAATTCTGATGTAACCCGGTTCTCCGTTCTTCACGCGACACCCGCGCGGGTCTGCCCGAGGTGTCTTTGCCCGCCCGCAAGCGCAAGCCTGCCGGCGGGTTTTTTCATGGTTCGTCGCAACGCGCGACCGACCGATGTCGCCGGCATTGGTAGAAAGCGTGCGCTTGTCCCGTCAACCGTGACAGGTCAACGAATGACCATCCGTCGATACACTGTGTGCTTCCGCGACGGCCGCCATCCCCACGATCCCCGATGCCGGCCGCCGCCTTCCTTGCGCACGGCCCGCCGCTATCCGCCCGCACCGCGCGCTTGCCGCCCATCCCCGAGGAGTGTCACTTGAAGCACTGGCGCCGCGCGCTGTTCACCTTCGCCGCCGGCCTCCTGGCCGCCGCGGCTTCCGATGCCCGCCCGATCTGCACCGTCGTCGCCGACGCCGCCACCGGCCAGATGCTCGTGCAGCAAGGCGACTGCGCGACCCGCGTGACGCCGGCGTCGACGTTCAAGGTCGCCATCAGCCTGATGGGCTTCGATGCGGGCGTCCTGAAGGACGCACACACCCCGACGCTCGACTTCCACGCCGGCTACCCCGACTGGGGCGGCGCACCGTGGCGCGAGCCGACCGACCCGGCGCGCTGGATGAAGCTGTCGATCTTCTGGTACTCGCAACAGGTCACGCAGGCGCTCGGGCAGGCACGCTTCCAGCAGTACACGACCGCCTTCGGCTACGGCAACGAAGACGCGACCAGTCCAGCGGGCGAACTGAACGGTGTGATGGGCGCGTGGGTCAACGCGTCGCTGCGCATCTCGCCGCTCGAGCAGGTCGCCTTCATGCGCAAGATCGCGAACCGGACGCTGCCTGTCAGCGCGCACGCGTACGACATGACCGAGCGCATCACGCTGATCGACACGCGGCCCGACGGCTGGGTCGTGCATGGCAAGACGGGTACCGGGTCGCCGGGGCGCAAGTACGATGCATCGCACGCGTACGGCTGGTTCGTCGGCTGGGCGGCCAAGGGGCCGCGCAAGGTCGCGTTCGCGTACCTGATCCAGGACGACGAGCGGCAGACGCCGAACGCCGGCCTGCGCGCACGCGATACGTTCCTCGCAACATTGCCGGCCCTCGCCGAACCGGGCAGGCCGCAATGAGCACCGGCCCGCGCAACGCGCGGATCGACCTGCTGCGCGGCGTGTCGATCGTGCTCGTCCTGCTGCATCACTTCAACATCCCCTATTCGCTGCGCGACACGTCGCTGGCACGCGTATTCGGTTGGGATGCCGTGCATGCGATCGCGCGCAACGGCAACTACGGCGTGACGATGTTCTTCGTGATCTCCGGCTACCTGATCACGTCGAATGCGCGCCGCCGCTGGGGCAGCCTCGGCGCGGTCGACGTGCGTGCGTTCTACGTGTCGCGACTCGCGCGCATCGTCCCGTGCCTGGTCCTGCTGCTCGCGCTCGTCAACGGCCTCGCGGCGGCCGGCGTGCCGATCTTCCAGAACCATGCGCCGGAGGGCATCGCCGTGTCGTTCTGGCTCGTGAATCTCGCGTCGCTGACATTCTGGATGAACGTGCTGATCGGCGCGTACGGGTGGGTCAACTACGCGCTCGGCGTGCTGTGGTCGCTGTCGGTCGAAGAGGTGTTCTACCTGTCGTTTCCGCTGCTGTGCATCGCGTTGCGCCGCGATGTGCGGCTCGTCGCGTTCTGGGCGGCCATCGCCGCGATCGGGCCCGTGTACCGCTTCACGCATGCCGGTGATGAAGGCGGGTTCCTCTACGCGTACTTCGCGTCGTTCGACGGCATCGCGATCGGCTGCTGCACCGCGCTGCTGGCCGAGCGCGTGAACGGGCGGCGGCTGGCCGCGCCGCTCGTGCAGTGGCTCGTCGCAGCGGCGATGGCCACGCTTTATCTGGCGTGGCCGATCGCTGAAAGCCATGTCGCCGGCGTCACCGCGATGGCGCTCGGCACGGCCGTGCTGCTGATCGGCGCGCACGTCGACGGCGAGCGCGTGCAGGGCCGCCTGCTCGCACCGCTGGGCCGGGCAGGCAAGCTGAGCTACGAGCTGTACCTGTTCCACCTGATCGTGCTTGGCGGGCTGCGCACGGTCTGGCCGCCGTCGGCCACGCATGGCGACGCGAAGCTGGTGTTGCTGATCGCGTATCTGGTGTTGTCGGCGGCGCTGAGCGCGGCGATCGCGCGCGGCTATGCGACACCGCTCGACCGCTTCATCAAGCGCGTCGCGTCGCGGCCTTCAACGCGCGTGCCGGACGGCGCGCGCTTCTAGCGTGTCATCGGCAATGGCTGCCGGCCAGCCGCAAAAAAATCGGCCAGGGCCCGGCCGCATCGCTTGACGATACCGGCCGGCCTGACCGCAAGCCCCGCGTACAGACGGTCGACCTCGTCGATCAGTCGAGATAATCCGCATATTCCTTGCGCGTATAGCTGGCGAGCGCCTGCCACGGCAACGTCTCGCGCCGCGCGGCCGCCGCCGGTGTCAGCGTCAGCTTGCGCACCACGCGGCCGTCGGCGCTCCGGTACTCGACCGACAGCGGCGCCTGCAGCGTCTCGCTCCACAGGATCCGGTTCACGCCGCGCGCGCCGGGCGTGTCGACCGCCTGCTCGTACCAGCGGGTGCCGGGTACGTCGCCGCGCTTCGCCGCCGCGAGCCGCTTCAACCGCGACGGCGGCGTGACGTAGTACGCGTTGTCCCACGAGCCGTCGAAGCCCGTGGTTTCGTACTCGGCCGGCGGCACGCTGACGACCGTCCGGTTCGCCGCGTCCACGTACTCGATGCGCGCCGTCTTGCCGTCGTACGTCACGTGCCGTGCGGCTGCCTGGAAGTTGAAGTGCTTGTGGCCCGCGTGGGCGGCGGCCGGCTGCATGCCGGCGCGAACGCCCGCGTCGTGGTCATGGTCGTGATCGTGATCGTTACGGTGACCACCCGCCGCCGCGACGGGCATCACGCGTTCGACCCACACGTGCCCGTCACGGCGCACCATCCGTTCGCGATACATCGTCGTGCGCGTCACGCCGTCGGCCGACACCGTGCGGCTCTCGTGCAGCAGCACGGCGTCGAGATCGGCCGCTGCAACGGCCGGCAGCGCAACCCACCCGCAGGCGAGCACGCAGAGAAGCTGACGTTTCATCGGGCGTTCCCGTTCCTCATGCAGTCAACGGATTCAGAAACCGAACGCCGAGCGCACGAGACCGAACACCTTCGTGTTGTCGATCGTGCCCTTGAACGCCTTCGCGTCCGCGCCGTCGGCGAACAGCATCACGTCGCCGCCGCCATGCGTCTCCGAGCCCGCGCTGCCCATCCGCACGCCGACTTCCTGCAGATACGCCTCGTTCGTCGCGGTGGCCGAATCGACCGACGCGCGCACGTTCGGCCGGTTCGCGCCGTTGCCGAACACCAGCGTCGTGTAGGTGTTGCCGTCGGCGTCCTTGCTCGGCTGGCCGTCGCGATAGTTGCGGCTGATGTCGAGAATCGGGTTGCCGCGCTTCGAATAGCCGTTGATCGTCATCGTATGGTCGTGGTCGGCCGTCACGACGATCAGCGTGTTCGACAGGTCGACCTTCGACAGCGCGACGCGGATCGCTTCGTCGAACGCCGCCGTGTCCTCCAGCGCACGCTTCGCGTTGGTGCCGTGCAGCGCGTGATCGATCCGGCCGCCCTCGACCATCAGGAAGTAACCGTTCGAATTCTTCGACAGCACGTCGATCGCCTTCGACGTCATCTCGGCGAGGCTCGGCTGCGTCGGCCCTTCGCCCTTGCCCGCGACGCGGTCAAGTTCGTACTCGAGGTGGCTCGTCGAACTGAAGAGACCGACCAGCTTGCCGTTGCCGGCCTGCGCGAGCTGATCGCGGGTCGCGACGACCGTGTAGCCCTTCGCCTTCATCTCGCCCAGCAGGTTGCGCCCGTCCGCGCGGCCGCGCTTGTTCGCCACCGGATCGAACGGCGTCCAGTGGTTGCGGCCGCCGCCCATCAGCACGTCGACGCCGTCGCCGAGCGCCGCGTTGTAGCCCGCGCCGCCCGGCGCCGCCTGCGCGGCGATGTCGTACTGCGCATCGCGATGGCAGATGTGCGAATAGGTCGCGGCGGGCGTCGCGTGCGTGAGTTCGGTCGTCGTGATCGCACCCACCGCCTTGCCGCGCGCCTTCGCCAGCTCCAGCAGCGTCGCGACCGGCTGGCCGTTGCCCGGTGCGCAGTTGTTGACGGTCTTGTTGCCGTTGGCGTCGCTGCCCGGCGCGACCGCGCGCGTGTCCGACGACATCGACAGCACTTCGTTGTTCATCTTCACGCCGGTCATGTACGCGGCCATCGACGGTGCGCTGTCGGTCGTCTGCGCGTCGTTCGAGAAGGTCTTGACGCGCGCGGTGCGGGCCAGCTTCTCCATCGTCAGTTGTCCCGACTCACCGACCTTGTAGATCCGGCTCGCCGTCACGGTCGTCGGCCCCATGCCGTCGCCGAGAAAGAAAATCACGTTCTTCGCCTGGCCGGCGGCCTGCGCCGCGCCGCACGCGAAACCCGCGACGGCCAGCGCCGCCGCGATGCACTTGATGGTCGACATCCTGTATTCCCCTGTACCCGTATGGTCGGCGCTCACAGCTGCACCGCGTTGCGCACCAGCTCGAAGACCTTGTTGTTCTCGATCACGCCGTGGAACGCATCCGCGCCGCGGCCGATCGCCCCGAGGAACACATCGGTGCCGCCGTGCGTCTCGCTGCCCTTGTCCATGCGCACGACCGCCTCCTGGCGATAGTCGTCGGCGCCCGTCACCGCGTCGGTGAGCGCCGTGCCCGCGCGGCTGCCCTGCACGCGGTTCTCGCCGTTGCCGAAGCCGATGATCGTGTACGGCGCGCCGTCCGCGTCCTTCGCGACCGCGCCGCTCTGGTAGCTGCGCAGCACGCCGAGCACGCCGGGCTTGCCCGCCTCGGTCTTGCCCGTGCGCGCCGCATAGCCGTTCAGCACCAGCGTGTGATCGTGATCGGCCGTCACGACGATCAGCGTGTTCTTCAGGTCGGGATCGGTCTTGCGCACCTTGTCGATCGTGGCCTTGATCGCGTTGTCGAACGCGACCGTGTCCTGCAGCGCGCGCTTCGCATTGGTGTCGTGCAGCGCGTGGTCGATCCGTCCGCCTTCGACCATCAGGAAATAGCCGTTCGGGTTCTTCTGCAGCACGTCGAGCGCGCGCGTCGCCATGTCGGCGAGGCTCGGCTCCTTGGTTGCACCGCGATCGAGGTCGTAGCTCATGTGGCTCGACGCGAACAGGCCGACCAGCTTGCCGCCCTTCGTCGCGTCGGCGGCCAGCAGGTCGTCGCGGTTCTGCGCGACCGCATAGCCCTTCGCCTTCAGCTCGTTGACCAGGTTGCGGCCGTCGGTGCGCTTGCCGCCGCCGTCCTTCGGCACGAAGAATTGCGTGCCGCCGCCGAGCACGACGTCGACGCCGTCGCCCAGCGCGCCGTTGTAGCCCGCACCGCCCGGCACGAGCTGCGCGGCGATGTCGTTCTCGGCGTCGCGATGGCATACGTGCGCATACGTCGCCGCGGGCGTGGCGTGCGTGACGCGCGTGGTCGTCACGACACCGGTGGCCAGCCCCTGCGCCTTCGCGATCTCGAGCAGCGTCGCAGCCGATTTGCCGTTGTTCGCGCCGCAGTTGCCGGTGAGGCTCGCGGTCGGCTCGATCGCCTTCGTGTCGGGCGACATCGAGATCACTTCGTTGTTGGTCTTGACGCCGGTCATGTACGCCGACATCGACGGTGCGCTGTCCGTCACCTGCGCATCGTTGGAATAGGTCTTCACGAACGCGGTTTCGGGCAGCGTGTCGATCGTGAGCGCGCCGTCTTCACCGACCGCGTAGATGCGCGCGGCCGTCAGCGTCGTGATCCCCATGCCGTCGCCGAGGAAAAAGATCACGTTGCGCGCGGCCGCCTGCACGGGGCCGGGCGCCGTGCTGGTCGGGCCGTCGTCGCTGCCGCATCCGGCCAGTGCAAAGGCGCCCGCGCACAGCAGCGCCGCCAGTTTGATTCGATTCATGTTGCCAGCTCCCCCCGCCATTGATGCTTTCGAAATGAAAGGCGATGGTAGGAACCTGATGTGACGGCAATGTGAATGGAAATTGGAAGGATTAGAAGGATTTATGAAAGGCGAGAGCGAGGCGCCACGAGCGAGCGCCCCTTGTGAGGCGACGTCATTCCGCGTGTTCGGCGGCGGCGCTGCGCACGGTCACGATGCGCGCGGGCGGTATGTTTGCCCACACGATCCGGCTGTCGCAGGCAACAAATGCCGAGTCGCCGAGCGGATGACGGCCGGGTGGCCTCAGGTCGTACGTGAACTGGATCATCACACCGTCGGCCGACAGCACGCGATGGCACTGGTCGACGATGGCCGCCACGTCCTGGCGCGGCAGCGTGCGCAGCGGCAGGCACGACACGATCGCGTCGACGCGTGCATCGGTCGGCAGCAGCCGCTCGAGCTGCCGCGCATCGCCCGACACGATCGTGATGCCTGGAAAGCGTCGCCGCAGATGCTGGACGAACGCCGGCGATCGCTCGACCACGACGAGCCGCCGCGGCGCGACACCGCGTTCGAGCAACGCCGCCGTGATCGCGCCGGTGCCGCCGCCGAGTTCGACGACCAGCCCGTCGCCGTCCGGCACCGCATCGGCCATTTCGCGCGCCAGCTGCCGCGAACTCGGGCACAACGCGCCCACCGCGGCCGGACGGCCGACCCACTCGCGCACGAACAGTGCCGAGACACGCCACGCGTTCGGCCACATCATGCGCAGGCCTCCAGCGGTTGCACCGTCGGCCGCGACGTGCCGATGGCTTCGTGGAACAGGGCTACGGCGACACGGGGGTTGGGCATGCGCATCCTCCTGGACGAAGCGGTCCGTCGCAGGAAGCGCGACGTTCAAATCGATTCTAGGAAACGCAAACTTAAGACGACGTGAAGATTGTCCCTGATTCCGCTGATCAATTCGCGCCAGATCGGCCGGCGTGTGTCCGTTCAGCGGTCGATGCGCGGCTGGAAATGCGCGGGACAGCGAGCGCCGACGATTCTGCTCTGCTGCAGTGCGGTATCGATCGCGGCGAGATCGTCGACCGTCAGCGTGCCCGTTCGCTCAGCGCGTCGCGCGCATCAGGATGTTCGCGAACGGCAGGCCTTCGTCGTCCTCGTCGCGCCGCGAAATTTCGTCGAAGCCGAGCTGTGTGTGACGAACGTACTCCCGGCACGTCCATCGATGCGTTACGCCGCGCGCGCTGCCCGCTGCATCGCGCGCGGCACCGCATTACCGCAGGTTGGTTCTCGCCAGCTCGACGATCTCGTCGCCGCGCCCGCTGAGGATCGCGCGCAGCATGAACAGGCTGAAGCCCTTCGCATGCGCGAGTTCGATCTTCGGCGGCATCGCGAGCTCGTACTTCGACGTGACGACGTCGACGACCGCCGGCCCGTCATGCGCGAACGCCATGCGCAGCGCTTCCTCGACGTTCTCCGAATGCTCGACGCGCACGCTGAAGATGCCCGCCCCCTTCGCGATCGCCGCGAAGTCGGTCGGGCTCAGGTCGACGTTCGTGTCGAGATAGCCGGCCGCCTTCAGCTCCATCGACACGAAGCCGAGCAGGCTGTTGTTGTACACGACGATCTTGATCGGCAGCTTGAGCTGGCGTGCGGTCAGCAGATCGCCGAGCAGCATCGACAGCCCGCCGTCGCCGGACAGCGACACCACTTGCCGCCCCGGATGCGCGCCCTGCGCGCCCAGCGCCTGCGGCATCGCGTTCGCCATCGAGCCGTGATTGAACGAGCCGTGCAACTGCCGCTTGCCGTTCATCGTCAGGTAGCGCGCGGCCCACAGCGTCGGCGTGCCGACGTCGGCCGTGAAGATCGCGTCTTCCGCCGCGACTTCGTCGACGATCTTCGTCAGGTATTGCGGATGGATCGCGCGACCCGGCGGCTCGGCCACCGCGAGATCGTCCAGCCCCTTGCGCGCCGCCGCATAGTGCTTCAGCGCGTTCTCGAGGAAACGCCGCTGCGTCTTGCGCGTCAAGCGCGGCAGCAGCGCCGCGATCGTTTCCTTCACGGTGCCGACGAGGCCGAGCGCGAGCGGCGCGCGATGGCCGAGCTGCGAGCCCTTCCAGTCGATCTGCGCGACCTTCGCGTTCGACGGATAGAACGGCCGGTACGGGAAATCCGTGCCGAGCATCAGCAGCGTGTCGCACGATTCCATCGCGTGATAGCCCGAGCTGAAGCCGATCAGCCCCGTCATCCCGACATCGAACGGGTTGTCCCATTCGACGAACTGCTTGCCGCGCAGCGCATGCACGACCGGCGCGCCGAGCGTGTCGGCCAGCGCGACCACCTCGTCGTGCGCGCCTTGCGTGCCGCTGCCGCACAACAGCGTGACCGCGTCGGACGCATTGAGCAGCGCCGCGAGCCGGTCGAGATCGGCATCGGCCGGCAGGATCGACGGCGGCGCCGCTTCGCTCCACGCCGGCGCCTCTTCCGGGCCGTCGCCGAGCGCGATGTCGCCCGGCAGCACGATCACCGCGACGCCGCGCTCGTCGATCGCGGTGCGCATCGCGCGCGCGAGCACGCGCGGGAACTGCGACGCGTTCGTCACGAGCTCCGCGAAGTGGCTGCATTCGCGGAACAGCTCCTGCGGATGGGTTTCCTGGAAGTAGCCGAGGCCGATCTCGGTCGACGGAATGTGCGCGGCGATCGCGAGCACCGGCTGGTGATTGCGGTGGCAGTCGTACAGCCCGTTGATCAGGTGCAGGTTGCCGGGGCCGCAGCTGCCCGCGCACACCGCGAGCCGCCCGGTCGACGCGGCATCCGCGCCGGCCGCGAACGCGGCGCTTTCCTCGTGCCGCGTATGCATCCAGCGGATCGAGCCGATCTGGCTCAGGCTGAACGACAGGCCGTTCAGGCTGTCGCCCGTCACGCCCCAGATGCGCTCGACGCCGGCTGCCGCCAGCGTCTTCGCCAGATATTCCGCCATCGTCTGTTTTGCCATGCTGTCCTCGCTCGTTGATGGGTCGTCACACGAATGAATCGGCTGCGGTGCCCGCCTTCGCCACCGAACGCGACGAGCATACGCGATCGCTTCGCACCGCGTCGTGAAGGTGCGACGCGCCGGCGCGCGGGTCGTTCGGTCCCTTTCGGCGGTGTCGGGCGACTGTCGCCGTTTCGTCGGCAAATGGACGAGCCGACGGGGATGCCAGGCGCCAGTCCAGCGCGCATTCGTCGCACACGCGTATTTACAACGGCAGCGCATGCGTCGACAGAATCTCCTTGAGCACCATGAACGAGCGCACCTGCCGCACCCCCGGCAGATACAGCAGCTGTTCGGCGTGCAGCCGGTTGAAGCTGTCGTTGTCTCGTGTGCGCACCAGCATGAAGTAGTCGAATTCGCCGGTCACGACGTGACACTCGACGCACCCCGACACTTTCTGCGCGGCCTTCTCGAACGCGGCGAACGCTTCGGGCGTCGAGCGATCCAGCACGAAACCGATCACGACCAGCATCCCCGCACCGAGCGGCTTCGGGTCGAGCAGCGCGACGATGCCGCGGATCAGCCCCAATTCCTTCAACCGCTCGACGCGCCGCAGGCACGCCGGCGCGCTCAGCTTCACCTTTGCCGCGAGGCTCACGTTGGAGATCGACGCGTCCTGCTGCAATTGGCGAAGGATCGCGCGGTCGATGCGGTCGAGCGCCGGAGCGGTGTCGGCGGGCGATGCGCTGCCTCGATCTAATTTCATTGCGTCATCCTCCTTCTTCACGAATCGAAATTGCTTATCGCGTTCTCATATCGTCGATAACGTAGGCCGTCGCAATTGATTTCGCAAGCTCATTTCTCGCGCTTCTGCCTATCATTTTTCTGGTCGGAACACGGCCTCCCGGCCGCGCCCGCACGATTCCGTTTCCCGCCCTGTCCACCGCTTTCCGGAGCCCGCCGATGAACCTGCAACGTTTCCCCCGTTATCCGCTCACGTTCGGCCCGACACCGATCCAGCCGCTCAAGCGCCTGAGCGAGCACCTCGGCGGCAAGGTCGAGCTGTATGCGAAGCGCGAGGACTGCAACAGCGGCCTCGCGTTCGGCGGCAACAAGACGCGCAAGCTCGAATACCTCGTCCCCGATGCGCTCGCACAGGGCGCGGATACGCTCGTGTCGATCGGCGGCGTGCAGTCGAACCAGACGCGCCAGGTCGCGGCCGTCGCCGCGCATCTCGGGATGAAATGCGTGCTCGTGCAGGAGCACTGGGTCAACTACGACGATCCGGTGTACGACCGGGTCGGCAACATCCAGCTGTCGCGCATGATGGGCGCGGACGTGCGGCTCGTGTCCGACGGCTTCGACATCGGCATTCGCCGCAGCTGGGAAGAAGCGATGGAGCGCGTGCGGCAGGCGGGCGGCAAGCCTTACCCGATTCCGGCCGGCTGCTCGGAGCATCCGCTCGGCGGGCTCGGCTTCGTCGGCTTCGCGGAAGAAGTGCGCGCGCAGGAGGCGCAACTCGGCTTCAAGTTCGACTACATCGTCGTGTGCTCGGTCACGGGCAGCACGCAGGCGGGGATGGTCGTCGGCTTCGCGGCCGACGGACGCGCCGACCGCGTGATCGGGATCGACGCGTCGGCCACGCCCGAGCGCACGCACGAGCAGATCACGCGTATCGCGCGGCACACCGCCGAACTCGTCGATCTGGGCCGGCCGATCACTGAAGCGGACGTGGTGCTCGACACGCGCTACGCCGGCCCCGAATACGGGCTGCCGAACGATGGCACGCTCGAGGCGATTCGACTGTGTGCGCGGCTAGAGGGCATGTTGACTGATCCGGTATACGAAGGGAAGTCGATGCACGGGATGATCGACAAGGTACGGCGTGGGGAATTCGAGCCGGGGTCGAAGGTGCTGTACGCGCACCTCGGCGGCGTGCCGGCGTTGAGCGCGTATAGCGAGATTTTCCGGAACGGGTGACGGGCACCGGAGGAGCGATGCCGGATCGGCAGGGGCAAATCATGCCTCTGCCGACCTCGGGAAACCCGACGCATCGTCAGTCGTTCAACCCAGCCACGGTACGAATGAAACCGGTAAATACGCGACGGTACCGCTCCGCACGCCGATAACACGCTTCGCCGACGCCATCGCTCGACGCCCCCATCAGCGCATGAACCGCAGCCACGCAATCATCCGGGGCCGGCATTGGATCGCGCGGCCCCGGCAATCGATGGTCGTCCAGAAAATCCGCGCATTTGCGCTGATAGCAGAACAGCAATACCGGTACGCCGTAAACGTGCCCCGAAATCGCCCCATGCAACTTTGATGTCACGATGCACGACGCCGATGCAAGGACGTCGATGATCGACTCGATCGAATCGGCAAAGCGGACGTCATCGAATTGCATCGTCTGCGGCGTGTAGCGCTGGCGTATCGCGTCGGCCACCCGCGCACTGTCATCATCCAGCGCGACGAAGCGCACACGGTCGAAACGACCGCTCCGATCAGCGTCGCGCAAGATAGCCACCGCATGCTCGACATACCCTATCAGATGCACGGCAACGATCAGCGTGCGCGACTCGCCGACGCACGAAGGCCGGTAGAGCGCCGGCAACGCGAACGCAAGGTCGCCAAGCAGCACCGCAGGATGCCTGACCACGGAATCGCGTAGTTCCTTCAGCGATGCCGCGTCGCGCACTGCAAGCGCGTCGAGCCGCGCCGCGAGGTCGAGAAACTGCCGGCGCCGCCCGCTGTCTTCGAACGGCCCCAGCGAGACACCAAGCGCAGCGACCGGCTTGCGCATCAGCGCTCCCCCGAAGACGATCAGGCACGCGAATGCCAGCGACGCATGCGCGCCGAACAACGAGCCGCCGCCGAATGCCGCGACATCTGCCCGCACCATGGCCGCACAATACGTCGCGAAGCGCGCAATCGTTCCGATCCGGCCGCCGTGCCCGAAGTAGCGCGAAAACGGCCTCCATCGCCATGCCGCGCTTAGTTCGGGCTGAACCGGTGCGCCGACGAGCATCGGTTGTATGCCGCCCGCGCGCTCGGCCATCCGTTGCAACACATAGCCGAACAGGTCGTCACCGAAATTGCGGCGTCCGTAAAAACCGAAGAATGCGATCCGCACCGCACGCCGCCGTGTCGCAGGAACTCGCGTGTCCATTTGCGTGAATTGCGACGTTTCGCTCATGGCGTTTCCTCGCGCCATCCCCGACGCAACGGCGCACGCGACGCGCGGCGCCCACCCGCGGCGTCGTAGAGTGCGTCGAATCCCCGCACGAACCGTGCCGCGCCAAAGCGCAAGAACGTGCGTGCGCGAGCCGCTTCGCCCATACGCCGCCGCAATGCGGCATCCTGCAACAGCAGTTCCGTGTAATGCAGCAATTCGTCATCGTTGTCGACAAGGAACCCGGTCACGCCATGTTCGACGATGTCCCGATTGCCGACGATGCGGCTCGCCACGGCTGGCAACCCCATCGCTTGCGCCTCGATCAACGCGATCGGCATGCCCTCCCACAGCGACGGCAGGACATACACATCGCTGCGCGCCAGCGCATCGCGCATCGCATCCGGCGCAATCCAGCCAGACTGCTCGACAGGAGCATCGGCAAGCCACCGGCGAACCTGATCCGCAGCGCCGTCTCCAAGCCACGTGCATCGCACGTCATGCCGGCCGGCGAGCGATTTAGCAAGCTGTGCGAATCTCCAGGGCGCCTTCTGAAAAGCGACGCGGCCGGACGTGCAGACTACGGCGGTGCGGCGCTCGGGAACGTCGCCCGCTTCGCCGAATCGGCTCAGGTCAATCGCATTGTCGACGACGTGAACGCGCTTGCGCGACAACAGCATCGCTGCATAACGCGCCTCGCTGCGGGAGCACGCAACCAGCGGGCCGCCGATGGCGTGCAGGATCCGCTCGATCCCGATCAGCAGCCGCACTCGCCGGCTCGAAATGTCTCGCCGCAGGAACGCGAACCCGTGCGGCGAGTACAGGGTTCGATTTGCACTACCAAGCAGACGTGCAGCCATTCGGCCAAGCGCTCCGGCCTTCGACGAATGAAGGTGGATCACGTCGGCACGCAAGCGCCTCAGGCAAATTGCGACCCGAAGCAGCGCGAGCACGTCGCGGGGGCCGATCGAGGTCGACATCGGCAGCACGCGACGCTCGACCCGGGAATCGAACCACGTATCGAGCACATCGGACGACGGCGTATCCGGTCGGACCGAATGCACGACGATCACCTGATCGCCGGACGCGGCCTGTGCGTTTGCGAGAAGCGCAATGCAATGGAGCACGCCACCGCCGAGCGCCTCCGTCATGTGCACGATTCTTCTGGGAGAGGATTTCATTGGTCAGCTCTTCTGTTTATGGGTAGATCGCTTCGAGTGCCGGCATCACGCGATACGGCAAAAACGGAGATGCGCCGCGTCCGGCTTCGTCGAGCATGTTGTTGGATCGGCCCGCCAGCGCGACGAGCCCGATGAGGAGAAGGCACGTGGCAAGTGCCTGCGACATGCGGCCGTTCGCGGGCCGGTACTGACGCAACATCACCACGGCCATCAGGAATGTGAGCAGCAACTGGAAGCGGATACCCGCATAGCTGAGCCGCGTGAGTCCGTAGAACGCCACTTCCAGCCCGACCAGCAGCCAGAAACCCGTTCTGGGCACGGTGAACTCGGCGCGAAAGCGCCATAGCGTGGCAAGCATTGCTGTCTGCAACAGCACGAACAGCAGGCCCGATGACGCATTCGGTGCAGTCATCCCCGCATACAGATCGGTCTTGTCGCCGAGATAGGCCGGCATCGCGAGTGCAGCCACGAATGCACACAGCACCCCGAACATCAGCACCGGGCCCTGCCCGCGGCGCGTTACCGCGGGAAACAGGACGAAGAGCAGGATCGACGAGTAATGCGTGCCTGTGCCCAGCAGGGTGAAGGCGACATAGCGCCAAGGCCGAGCGTGTGCCGGTATGCGCGTCGCGAGCAGGAAAAGCGCGGCCGCGAGCCCGAACCGCATCACGTTCATTGACAGTTCGTAGAACATGCCCGGCACGATCAGCAGACCACCAAACCACGCGCCGTATCGTGCGCCTCCGAGCGCCCAAAGCATGATCAACGCAATCAGCAGCGAGACGCCGTTGACGACAAACCGAGGATCGGGCCAGATGGACCAGAGCAACCCGGTCAGTGCCAGGAAGATCGGCTCCGATCCGTAGCCGACGCCCGCTTCCAGTCCGGAAAAGGCGGTGTAGTAAGCTGCGGTGTCGGTACCGGCGTGCCCGCGCAGCGCGACGAGCGCGACCATCGGCAATGCGGCGGCCAGCAGCACCGTCCGGCTCGTACCGCCATAGGTCGCGCACAGTGCAATGCCGAAATAGAAGATCGCAAGCGGAACGAGATAATGGATCATCGAACGCTCCGCTTCGACAACATGCGCCAAGTCATACGAACCTGCCCGACAACGCGCATCGCCGCAGGTACTTCGCGAAGCTCAGCACCGCATAGACACACCACTCACCGACACCGATCGCGCCGACTCGGCGGAAGTGCCGATAGTTGTGTTGCTCGCCCTGCTGGATCTTCCACAGCTGGCCGCTCAGGCCGCCTGCGCCAAATTGCGCCTTATAGACATGCGACAGCGGCATATCGAACAGATAGGCACCCCCGCGCTCGACCAGCACGAGCTGCAGCAGCATGAAATAGTCTTCGGCGTGACGCTTGCGCTCGTCGAAACGGGCCGCGATATCGGCGCGCACCATCACGCTCGATGGCGTGAAGCGGTTCGAGAACAGGACGTCTCGGCGCGATACCGGCACGGGCGCGCGATATGCCGCACGATCGTCAGGCAGCGCTGCGCCTTCATCGAGCCGCTGCACCGGATGGCCCGTGATCGCCGCTTCGGGACAAGCATCCATCCAGCCGCACTGGCGCGCGATCTTGTCGGGATGCCACGTATCGTCGGCATCGAGGAACGCGACAAAACGCTGCGTCGCGAAACGCCAGCCGATATTGCGTGCAACACCCGGACCGCCGTTGCGCGGCAGCGCGATCACGCGAACCCATTCGTCGCCGTATTTCGAACGCAGGCTGTCGATACAGGCAAGCGTGTCGTCGGGGCTCGCATCGTCAACCAGGATCAGCTCGGCGGGCCGCCACGTCTGCGCGTGGACCGACGCCACCGCCCGCTCGAGCGTCGCGACGCTGCGATGGCACGGCACGATCACGCTGACCGGCGCGACCGGCGGCCGTGCAGATTCGGGCGACGCGCCGCACGTCCCGACCGGCGTCCCAACGGATCCGGTCGGGACGTACGGCGACTGCGCAAAAGCCAGGCAACGCCGTCCCGCCGCCAGCGCCAGCACACACCAGAGCGCCTCGCCCGCGATCGCCGCAGCCACGGCACCGGCCAATCCCCAGACCGGCATCAGGCACGCACCGAGCCCGATGTTGACGACGAGCGCGGCGAACGCACATCGATTCCGAATCGCGATGAAATCGCGCGTGGTCATCACCGACGATGCACTGGTCGTCACGAACCGAAGCGGCGCGCAAAGCGCCATCCATTGCACGAGCGGGACGACGTCGCGATAGCGCTCACCGAATGCGAGTGGAACGACGACGGGCGCCAGCACGGCGAGCACCGCGCCCACTGCCACGCCGGCCAGCACCATCCAGCGATTGCCGGCACGAAACGCATGCCGCAGGCGCGCCGGGTCCGTCGCCGCCCAGCGGTGCAGGCGCGGCATCAGCAGTTTCTGGAACAGCACGGCGGGCAGCAGGTAGACCGCGGCCATCGTCGTGACGACGACGTTGTACGCGCTCACGTCGCGTGGCCCGAGCACGACGGCCGCGACAATCAGGCCGCCCTGCGCATAGGCGAAATACAACAGGCTCGCGATGCCGAACGGAAATGCCTGCCGCGCAATCTGTGCGACACCGGGTGCCGGTTCGACCGGAGCGCTCGTCTCCGTCCCGCCACTGTGACCGTCGAGCACAGCCCGCTCGTTGCGCAGCACGCGAATCGATCGCCACGCGCCGAACGCCATGCAGAGGGCAATCGCGCCGAAAGCGATAGCGACGGGCATCGCGCCCGCATGCAGCCAGCCGGCCAGCAGCGCGACGCCGAGCCTTACCGCATGCTGGACGAGCTGCCATGCGCTCACCCATGCAAACCGGCCTTCGAGCTGATATCGCGCGCCGCACAGCTCGATTGCACTCTGGCCGAGCAAGGCCGGCAGCATCCACAGCAACAGGTTTGCCGTGCCGCTTTCGTGAGCGCCAATGCACGCCCACGCAGCGACCGCTGCCGTGGTCACGGCCGCAGTGATGCAGATGAAACGCAGCGACGCAGGTACCCAGCGGGCGGCGCGCGCACCTTCCATCCCGTATGCGCGCAGCCAGAATGCCGGCACGCCGAACCCGATCGCCGGCGCGGCAATCGTCACGACGGCCAGGGCCGTCGAGAAGTGACCGTACGTTTCGACATCCCATGTGCGCGCGAGCACGGCCTGCACCGCGAATGCCAGCATCGCCGCACCGCCCGCGCTCAGCACGAGCAGCGCGAGCGCCGTCGCATCCCGTCGCGCTGCGCCGCTCATGACCGAACCTCCTGCACGGTCTCTGCATCGCGGCCCTTCGAGGCACCATACCGATAGGTCGCGTATTTCATGCCGTAGCGGAACCGGCCGGCATGCGGATCAATGCCGTTATGGATCACGCCGTTCACCTCGACACCGACGTGGCGCAAGCGACGTGCTGCCTCCTGCAATTCGCCACGCTCGGTACGCCCGGCGCGGGCGACCACGTACACATTGCCGGCGGCAAACGGCGCCAGCAGCGTCGCGTCGGTCACCAGCAGCAGCGGCGGGCTGTCGATCACGACGACGTCATAGCGGCCCGCCAGTTCGGCCATGACGGCCGGCAGCGTCCCGGCATTGAGCAGGTCGGCTGCATTGCGCCGGCCTACGCCGGACGCCATGAAGTCGAGATTGGAATGATCCGTCGCACGAATCGCGTCATCGACCGGCGAATCGCCCGCGAGCACGTCGGCAAAACTGGCCTGCGCGGCGCCGAACATCGCGTCGAGCCGGCCGCGCCGCAAGTCGCCGTCGACGAGCAGCACGCGCTGGCCAACCGCCGCGGTCACCAGCGCGAGATTGGCCGACACGAACGACTTGCCGACGCCAGGCGTGGGCCCCGTGATCAACACGACGTTGTTGCCGGACCTGCGCATCGCAAACTGCAAGGTGACCCGCAGGCTGCGCAATGCCTCGATCGCCGGATCGTCGGGATCGCGACTCGCGAGTGGCCGCAAGTCGGTGCCGCGAGCGGCACGCCAGCCACGTCTTCCACTCACGCGCGGCACGGCGGCCACTACCCGCAAGCCGGTTGCGTCCTCGAGTTCCGCCGGATCGGACGGTGCCCGGCACAGCAGCCCGCGCACGTAGGCAGCCGCCATCGCGAGCAGCGCGCCCAGCAGGCAGGCGCCCGCGATGCCGAGCACCCGCCGGAAGCGGATCGGTCGCTGCGGTTCCTCGGCCAGGTCCAGCACGCGGACGTTGCCGATCCGGCTCGCCCGCAGCAGCTTCAGCTGCTCGATGTTGTCGAGCAGGCCGACGTAGAGCTGGCTGTTCACCTTCACGTCGCGCTCGAGCCGCACGAGCTCGCCCTGCCGCTTCGGCAGTTGCGCGATCCGGGTGCCGATTTCATTTGCTTGCGCGCCGAGCACGGCGATCTGCTGGTCGAGCGACACGACGGATTCATGTTCCGCCGTAAAACGGCTCAACAGTTCGGCACGCTTCTGGCGCAACTGCACGCGCTGCGTCTCGTTGTCGGCCGCTGCCTGCAGGATCGCCTGCGCATCGCCCGCGACGTCGACCGATCCCAGCTTGCTGCGCAAAGCCGCGAGCCGCGCCTCGGAATCGTCGAGCGTGCGCCGCAGTTCCGGAAGCTGGCGTTCGAGAAAATCGAGCGATCGCGCCGCCTCGGCGGCCTTGCGCGCGGCATTCTGCTCGACGTAGAACCCGGCGATTTCGTTGAGCGTCGCCGTGATCCGGCGTGCGTCCGCGCCCCTCAGCCTGACACTCAGCACGTTCGAATCCTTGCCCGCCTCAGCCACGCTCAACGCGTCCTGCAAGCGCACGATCGCGTCGAGCCGCGCATGCCGGACAAGCTCGAAGCGCGTGCCCGGCGCTCCTTCAATCGCATCGATCTTCAATGCGACCGGCCCGCTCGCGCCGCCGAATCGCATGTGCTGCCCGACCTCGCCGGTCACTTGCCCTTCGAGCCCCGGCCCCGACAGCGCATAACGTCCTCCCGGCAGCACGACGAGGTCGTACCGGTTGCCTTCGAACCGGGACGGCACGTCGAACAGGTCGATCGCAACATGCGCGTCACCCCATGCATAGCCGCCCCATCCGGCCCCGCCCGACGACGCTCCATCCGCCATCATTCTCGCCAGCGCATCGCCGACCACCGGGAAACGCATCGGTCGCGCATCGATGAACAGACGCTGCCGGTCGACGGCACGCGCGACGACGAAGCGCGATCCGAGCACGCGCTTTTCCGTCTCGGCGGAGGTCTTGATGCCGAACATCGACGACAGGTCGCCGAACGCCGAACGCGCCATCGAATCCGTGCTGCTATCCTCGACCTGAACCAGAATGTCGGCCTGATAAACCGGTGCCGACAGCACGGCCCAGCCGACACCCGCGATCGTGACCGACGCGAAGACTGCCGCCATCGTCCGGCGATGCATCAGGAACGTATCGAGCAACGCGGCGAAATCGAACCCGACTTCCGGTGCAGTGGCCCTCGTCATTGCCATCCTCCCGCACGGCGTCGGCCCGCATAGCCGAGATGGGCGATCCAGTCGGCCAGACCGGACGCGAGCAACGCGTAGCACGCGTGGAAGCGCTCGCGCGATTCGCCGACGGGGTCGAACACGTCGACACGATCGAACTCACGGACGAGAAACACCTTGCCGCGCGCGAACGGATGACGCGCTTCTAGCTCGCGGCGTTGTGCCACGGTCATCACGAGAATCAGGTCGGCGACCCGGCACATCGCGTCCGACAGGCGCACCGCGCGATGGCCGGACAGATCGATGCCATGCGATCGCAGCACCGCGACTGCTTCCGGCGCGGCCGGATGGCCGACCGGCGCATCGAGGCCGGCCGACGTCACCGCCACCTCGGGCAGCAAGCGGGCGAACAGGCCGGCGGCCATCGGGCTGCGGCACAGATTGCCGGTGCAGACAAATAGAACGTGAGCGATCATGAATTAGGAATGCGTAGTAGATGTCATGAAATTTGCACGGCACCACGGTGCGTCACTTCGTGACCAGTCCGGCCGTCAGGCCGGCATTGATGGCGGGCAGCAACAGGTTCAGCACGCGGCTCGCACGCACCAGATTGTTCGCGTCGACGTAGACGACATCCTTCGGCTGCAGGTCGAACTCCTTCGCAACGAGCATCGAGACCGGCGACGTGCCATCGAGATGGAACACCTGCGGCTGCTCGTC
This sequence comes from Burkholderia sp. Tr-20390, assembly GCF_017104595.1. Taxonomy (NCBI): domain Bacteria; kingdom Pseudomonadati; phylum Pseudomonadota; class Betaproteobacteria; order Burkholderiales; family Burkholderiaceae; genus Burkholderia; species Burkholderia sp. Tr-20390. The sequence goes on from NZ_JAAGPC010000013.1 coordinate 38,833, forward strand.
GAGCGAGCCGCGGATCACATACATCTGCGCGGCATCGGCCGAGCCGGGATTCAGGCCACCGGCCTGCACCAGCGCGTCGGCGAGCGTGATGCGCCCGTTTCGATCCGGCGTCGCGGCGACCGGCTTGCCGACCTCGCCAATCACGTAGACGAAGCTGTCGTTGCGCGACGCAACGCGCAGCAGGTCTCCCGGCTTCAACGCAACACGCGCGGCACCGGCATGCCCGGCCGCCGGTTGCGTCAGGTCGAGCGTGTACGACGTGCCCGCGCGGATCAACTCAATCCTGCTGCGATCGGCCGAATCGCTCAAACCGCCAGCGCGACCGATCGCGTCGTAAAGCGTCGTCGGCACGTCGTTCAGCGACAGCACGCCCGGATTGCGCACCTCACCCTCGACGAACACCTGGCGCGACCGGAACGACGCTACGCCGAGCGTGATTTGCGGATCGCGAAAGTAGCGGGACAACGCAGCCGCGACGCGTTCTCGAGCCTGCTCCGGCCGCAATCCAGCGACCTCGATCCGTCCTGCATATGGGAACGACAGTGCGCCGTCCTGATCGACGACGAAGCCAGCGACCGGATCGGCATCGCGCAGGGCGCCAGGTTGCTGCGGCCCCTGCGCGGCAGCCAGTTCGGGATGGTTCCAGACGACGATCCGCAGCACGTCACCGGGACCGATCGTGTAGGGCGCAGCCGTTCCGGCGAGCGAGCGCGACACGTCGACCGACGCCTGCGCAGCGTGACCACGCATCTGCCGGACGCGACCGAGATCGAGTTCGACGATCGGTGCATGCCGATCCGTTTGCGCGCCATTGCTGTCCGTGTCGACATAGGGCACCTGCGGATTCTGCGCATCGGCCGGTGCCGTCATTCGCATGCCAGGCGCGTAGGCGCAACCTGCCAGCACGGCACCCGTCAGCCATGCGACCGCGCAACGAGCTATCGGCCGGACACGGGCGACCAGCACGACGCGCGTGCATGCAGAAAGAGTTCGATCAGTACGCATTGCCGTGTGCCTTTACGTTAAGCAGCGTGGCCAGCACGATGCGCACATCGAACGCGATCGACCAGTTCCGCAGGTAATACAAGTCATGCTCGATCCGTCGCTGCATTTTTTCGATGCGATCGGTCTCGCCTCGCAAGCCGTTGACTTGTGCCCAGCCGGTGATACCGGGCTTGACCCGATAGCGCTGGATATAGCCATCGACGAGGTCCTGATAAAAGACGTCGTGCTCCACCGCATGCGGTCGCGGGCCGACCACCGACATATCGCCGGTCAGCACGTTGAAGAACTGCGGAAGTTCGTCCAGACTCGTCCGTCGCAGCCACGCGCCGACGCGTGTCACGCGCGGATCGCCTCGCGTCGCCTGCCGGATTTCTCCCGGAGCGCCCGCGTCGTGCACGCGCATCGTTCTGAACTTGTAGATCGTGAATGGCCGCCCGTACGCGCCCATCCGCTGTTGCCGGAACAGCACCGGGCCGGGCGACGACAGCTTGACCGCGATCGCGACAACAGCCATCAGCGGCGCAACCGCGAGCAACGCGAAACAGGCGAAGGTGCGATCGAAGATCGCCTTGCCGGCCAGCGCCTGGGGCGACAGCGGTCGCACGACAAGATCGAGCGCAGGCGCAAACGTGAGATTCGTCCGGTACGAACCGAACGGCGCCATCTCCGACAGATCCGGTACGAAACGGATGTCCACGAGATCCTTGCTGAATGCGCGAACGATCGCACCAACGCTATCGGCCGCCGAAAGGGGCAACACGATCCAGACTTCCTCGACGCGCTCGCGACGGACGCACTCGACGAAGCTCGTCAGATCACGGTGAACGTTCGTGGTGCCAGCATCGACCACCGGCGCCAGTGCCCTGTCGAATATCGCGGCAACGCGCACTCGCGAATTTGGGTCCTGTTCGGCGCGCCGTGCATATTCGAATCCATGCTCGCCCTGCCCGACGACGGCAACAGGTCGACGCGTTGCACGCGACGAGGCTGCGCGTCGGCAGAGCCAGCGCCGTATGCCGAATGACGTTGCATACCCGATCGCGGCAAGGACGAACCAGCCCACCACCCAGCCCGGCATGGGCATGGACATGCGCTGCCCGCCGATCCGCGCCGCGAAGGCTGCACCACCGGCCAGCACGACCAACAACCCCGTAACCGCCAACCGCACGCGAAACCGCTTCACGCGGTGCGCGGGTTCGCCACGCAATAATTCCGACGAGAACAGGATCAGCATGAACGGCATCAACAGCGCGATCAGCATCGCATCGGACTTCGAGTACGACGAGCCATCGGTCCATTGCTTAGCCGCCGCAGCGGCGGCCGCGAGCAGACACACCTCTATCAGCCGACGCCAGATAGCTCTTCCGCTGACGAATCGGGTACTCCGAGCATGATCGAACGAACGCATAAGACCTGGTCGATTCTCCATAGAAGCAGATCGACGGCACCGGCACGGACAATTCCACGCGTCACACCGCCGCGGCCGACGAACGACCCTCATCCGCAGGAAAACCACTCCCCACTATTTAGGATGACGTATTTACATCGTTTCAAAGAGTCACCAATCAACATCAAACATCATCAGATAGTCGATCTAGATAGCGAAACTCAGAGATTCGAAATGACCCACCATGCAGGCCCCCTCCTTAAACTCGTTGCCTATCACCACGGTGAAGTACGAATACTGCCACCATGGGCGCACTCGAAAAATCGGACAGATACTAAATTGGTTGATTTATTAACTTGTCTTGTCCCAATCCATGGAAAACCAATCTCGCCTACTCAACAGCAAGTTAATCGTCAAGCATCTGGGGGTGTAAGCGACGCGGGAGACCTTCTTCTTCGGTCTACTTCAGGATCGCTGCATCGCATCGAAAATCCGGTTTGATCACAACCGCTTGCAGCCCCCGTTGCGATGATCTCCGCACACAGACCGGCACCCAGGAATTGGGCGAGCTGCATTTCCGAGAAACGTCATCTATCGAGAAACACACACTGTCAGTACGAGTCATTGAAAAATCTGACAGAACCGAATAACCCGCCCGCATCACTCGTACTTGTTCCATATTCATCCCGGGAACCGTTTCGTAACATCGTCGGCGTTCCAAACGGCCGGGCGAGAGACCACGCATCGGCCGACAGGCCCATCCGTTCGAGGTCGAAAATTCGCTCTGTCCGTTCCCTGATCGCCGTGACCGGGCCTCCCCCGGCGCCGGCGCAAGCACCCACTTCTCCCCACACCACACCATTGTCCCTGCGCCGTGTCCGGCCGTTGCGCCAATCCGGGCACACTGCCGGAAAGCTGGCCGGCCCATTCCGCGTCGCGTGCCTGACCGGCCTCGCGCTGTCGCTTCACGGTGTCGCGCATGCGCAAGTCCAGATCCCGAACGCAGGGCAGTCGCTACGCGACGTCGAGACGGTCCGCCCGGCACTGCCCGCCCCCGCCGCGCCCGACCTTGCGATTCCCGCACCGGGCAACGAATCCGCGCCCGCTACGACTGACGGCCCGCGCATATCAGTCAGCGCGTTCGACATCGAAGGCAACCACGCGATCGACGCCGCACCGCTACACGCATTGCTTGCCGATCTCGTCGGCCGAGAGCTCGACTTCGCCGCGCTGAACGAGGCCGCCGGCCGGATCACCGCCTATTACCGCGAGCGTGGCTACGTGCTGGCCCGCGCCTACCTGCCGCATCAGGACATCGAGAACGGCGTCGTCCGCATCGCCGTCGTCGAAGGCCGCTACGGGCACGTCGAACTGCACAACCGCTCGCGCGTACTCGCCAGCGTGCTGCGCCAGCCGCTCGGCACCGTGCAGGCAGGCGACACCGTGCGCGGCGCGGATCTCGAACGCGCGCTGACCCTGCTCGACGAACTGCCCGGCGTCGCCGCGAAAGGCACGCTGCGTGCCGGTCAGGAACCCGGCACGACCGACCTGCTGATCGATGCCGAGCGCGGCCCGTTCGCCACCGGCTCAATCGAACTCGACAACTTCGGCGATCCGGTCACGGGCCGCTATCGCGCCACCGGGGCCGTGACGGTCAACTCGCCGCTGCGGCTCGGCGATCAACTGTCGCTGCGCGGCCTCACCAGCAATACGAACCAGCAGTACTACCGCGCGATGTACCAGGTACCGGTCGGTCCCGCGTCGACGCGGATCGGCGTCGCCTTCTCCGACATGGGCTACCGGCTCGGCAAGGAAATGCGCCCGCTCGGCTATCACGGCCGCGCGAGCGTGCGCAGCGCGTTCGTCACGCAGCCGCTGCTGCGCAGCCGGCGCGCAAGCGCCAGCGCGCAGGTGATCTACGAGAACAAGCACCTGCGCGACGACTACGGCGTATTCGAACTCGTCAGCGACAAGCGCGTGGATCTGTGGTCGTTCTCCGTCACGGCCAACAGCAATGACGACCGGTTCGGCGGCGGCCGCAACGTGTTCTCGGCCACGCTCGGCATCGGCCGGATGAGCGGTAACGATCCGCTCGGCATGAACCGGTATTCACACACGCTCGGCAGCTTCGCGAAGCTCAACGTGAATGCGATGCGGCTGCAGGCGCTCGGCTCGCGGCTGCAGTTCTACACGCAATTCAGCGCCCAGCTCGCGTCGCGCAATCTCGACTCGTCGGAAAAATTCAGCCTCGGCGGCCCATACGGCGTGCGCGCTTACGCACTCGGCGCGGGCAGCGGCGACCAGGGCTGGCAAGCGAGCGCCGAGCTGCGCTATCTCGTCGCGCCCGGCTGGCAGGTCAGCACGTTCGTCGACACGGGCCGGATGCAGATCAACAAGCAGCCGTGGATACGCGACGAACTCAACACGCTGCAGCTGTCCGGCACGGGGGTCGGCGCGAGCTGGTACGGCGCCAGCCGGCAAATCAGCGTCACCGCCGCGTGGCCGCTCGGCAATGCGAGCCGCACGCAGTCGATCACGCGCGCGCCGAGCGTCTGGTTGCAGGCCGCTCAGTATTTCTGAGCGGCTGGCGATGTGGTCCGGCGGCGGCTTCGCGTCAGCCGGACCGCACCGGCGGGCAGCGTCACTGCCCGCATCCGAAGGGGCGGATCCCTCCGCCCATTTGCTTCGATTCGTCGCGCACACGGGCGGTGTCGTGCCGGCGAAGCGAACCAACCACGAGGAAACAACAACGATGAACAAGACCTACGCATTGGTATGGAACGGCGCACAGCGCTGCTGGACCGCAGTCGGGGAAACCGCGCGCCGTCGCGGCAAGGCGAGCGGCGGCAAGCGCGCCGCCATCACCGCCGTGTCGCTGATCGGTTTCACCGCGCTGCCCGCGTTCGCGCTGCCGTCCGGCGAAGCGATCCTGTCCGGCAAGGCCGACATCCTGCGCACCGAAGACGGGCGCGCGATGACCGTCAATCAGCACACCGACAAGCTCATCACCAACTGGCAGGACTTCAGCGTTGGCGGCGGCGAGCGCGTGTCGTTCCATCAGCCGGACAGCCAGTCCATCGCGCTCAACCGCGTGATCGGCACGAACGGCAGCCGCATCGATGGGCAGATTTCCGCTAATGGCCGCGTGTTCCTCGTCAACCCGAACGGTGTGCTGTTCGGCTCAGGTGCACAGATCAACGTCGGCGGGCTCGTGGCGTCCACGCAAAACCTGTCGGATGCCGACTTCCTCGCCGGCAACTACCGTTTCTCCGGCTCCTCGACGCAATCCGTCATCAACAACGGCACGATCACCGCCGCCGACGGCGGCAGCGTCGCGCTGCTCGGTGCGCGCGTGGCCAACAACGGTGTGATCCAGGCGAAGATGGGCCGTGTTGCGCTCGGTGCGGGCAATGCGTTCACCGTCAACTTCGACGGCAGCGGCCTGCTGAACCTCCAGGTCGACGGCGGTGCCGTCGATGCCCAGGCATCCAACGGCGGCCTGCTGAAGGCCGACGGCGGTGAAGTGCTGATGACCGCGCGCGCGGCCGGCAACCTGCTCGACGCGGTGGTCAACAACACCGGCACGATCGAGGCCCGCGGCCTGAACGCGCGCGGCGGCAAGATCACGCTCGACGGTGGCACCGTGAACGTCGCCGGCAAGCTCGACGCGAGCGCGGCCGAGGCCAACGCGCCGGCCGGGTCGGTCGTCACGCGTGGCGAGCGCGTGAACGTCGCGACCAACACGAAGGTGGATACCCGTGCGGGCAACACGGCCGGCACCTGGACCATCGAGGCCGCCAACGCCGGCGTCGGCGGCGATGGCGGCTCGATCGGCGCGGACACGCTATCGCGCAATCTCGGCACGACGAACGTCGCGCTGACCAACACCCGCAACGACCTGACGGTCGACGGCCCGGTCACGTGGACCAACGACAACGCGCTGACGCTGACCGCAAAGAACGGCAACGTGAACCTGAATCAGGCGATTTCGGCCAGCGGCACGAATGCAAGCCTGCTGCTGAACGCCGCAAACCGGATCAACGTGAACGATGCCGTGAAGCTCACCGGCCGCAACGCGCATCTCGAGCTGAATTCGAAGAACGGCCATGTGTTCGCGAACGACAAGGCCGTCGTTACGCTGTCGGGCGACAACGCGTCGTACCGCTCGAACGGCGAGGACTACAAGGTCTTGCACACGCTCGCCGACCTGCGCAACGTCGATGCGAACCTGGGCGGCCGCTACGTGCTCGGCAACGCCATCGACGGCATGAACGCGGGTTTCCGCAGCATCGGTGGCGACTATTCGTCGTTCTACGGCAAGTTTGACGGCCTCGGCAACACGATCAGCCGCCTCAACATCACCAACCCCTATGCGAGCATGGTCGGCCTCTTCGCCATGAACAGCGGGCGCATCGCGAACCTGTCTTTGCAGAACATCACAGCGACGGCGCTGACCCCGCGCTTCGGCATGCCGGTCTCCATCGGCGCGCTGGCCGGCTGGAACCTCGGCGAGATCTCGAACGTGACGGCGCAGAACGTCAACATCTCGGCCAACGGCTACGCATACATCGGCGGCCTGGTCGGCTCGAACTACAGCGGCACGATCGATCGCGCACGCGTGAGCGGCAAGGTCGAAGGCGACCGTGACACCCTCGCGATCGGCGGGCTGGTCGGCGAAAACAAGTCGGTGTTGTGGCCGCAGTCGCCAGCGGCGAAGATCAGCAACAGCCACGCCGACGTCCGTGTCGTCGCCGCACGCAGCAACGGCATCGGCGGCCTCGTCGGGTTCAACGACGGTGTGATCGCCAACTCGTCGAGCGCGGGTAGCGTCATCGCCAACGGCAATTTCGGCAATGCAGGCGGTCTGGTCGGCGTCAACCAGAAAGGCGGCGTCATCGGTGGTTCGTCGTCGTCCGCCATCGTGACCGCCGGTCACCACACCAACGCCGGCGGCCTCGTCGGTCTCAACGACGGCGATATCGACGCGTCCCGCGCTGACGGCGACGTCGTGGCGGGCGATTCCGGCTCGGCAGGCGGGCTCGTCGGGCACAACGGCGGCCGCATCGCGGATTCGCTGGCGAATGGCAACGTGAAGACGGGCACCTCGAGCCGCGCAGGTGGTCTGGTCGGGCTGAACACGGGTGTCATCGCACGCGCCACGTCGAACAGCCACGTGCTGGCCGGGAGGAACAGCGCGGCGGGTGGCCTCGTCGGCCACAACACCGGCACCGGCGACATCCAGGCGTCGATCGCGCGCGGCAACGTGCAGGTCAACGGCAAAGGCACGCTGGGCGGGCTCGTCGGCATCAACGAAGGGTTCGTCGATGCGTCCATCGCCGAAGGCACGGTGATCGCCGGCAACGACAGCATCGCGGGCGGCCTCGTCGGTGAAAACGCCGGCAAGATCGCCAAATCCAGCGCATCGGGCAAGGTCGTGGCCGGCAACGGCGGCGTCGTGGGCGGTCTGGCGGGCAGCAACACCGGCACGATCGTCTCGTCGCGCGCGACGGGCGACGTGCTGACCGGCAACGACAGTGCCGCTGGCGGCCTCGTGGGCGTCAACAAGGGCAGCGTCGATCGCTCGGCCGCAACCGGCAACGTCACGGCCGGTGCACGCAGTCTTGCCGGCGGCCTGATCGGTCGTAACACGGGCACCGTGCTGGCATCGAACGCGTCCGGCAACGTGAAGGCCGGCGCGCAATCCGACGTCGGCGGCCTGATCGGTCGCAGCGAAGAGGGCCGCGTCGCGAAGTCGCTCGCATCGGGCGATGTCGAAGCGGGCGACAACAGCGCGGCAGGTGGCCTGATCGGCCGTGTCGGCGGCACCGTCGACGCGTCCCATGCCAGCGGTTCGGTGCGTGCCGGCGCGTACAGCCAGATCGGCGGCCTCGCCGGCGTCAACGGCGGCAACATCAGCAAGTCGTTCTCGAGCGGCACCGTCTCCGGCGGTCGTTATTCGCACCTGGGCGGGCTGGCCGGCGTCAACCTCAGTAGCATCGACCGTTCGACGACGGAGAGCCGCATCGCGTTCACGAACGGCTATGGCCAGAACTACGGCGCGCTTGCCGGTATCAACTACGGGACGCTGAGCCGCAATCACGCGAGCGATAGTGGCGTGGCACTGGTGGGCAGCAACCTCGGCGTGTTGAAGGACTAAGCGGGAAGGAAGGAGGCCGGCGTCGTACAGGACGACGATGTTTCGGCCTCCATCTCGACCCGCAGGCGGATCCGGCATCGTCCGGATCCGGTTACGCAATGGCGTGACCGGTCACCCCATGCTGCGAACCAACATGGAAAGGGGGAACAGCGAGAAACGACTTCACTGGCAATCGATCACGAGCGAGTCGATCCAGGCAGGTCAGCGGCAGTTGCCATCCCGCGATCAAGTTTCGTCGTGTGAAGTCGAACCGGCCGGCGAAGCCGTTCGTCGACGCGAAGGGAAATTGAAGCTGTTTCGACCAGCGCACGATCGGCCTTACGCCGTCGCTGTATGCCTTTACGCATGCACAAGTCCGGGTGCCCAATGCCGGCCGTCATGGACTGTCGAACAACAGCACGCTCGAAGCAACTCGATCGCTCGGGCGGCTCGAAGGCATGCTGACTGATCCGGTCTAAGCAGGCACGTCGATAGATGGAGAATTTGGATCGCCGGCGAGCTTCTCTCATCGATCCTGGCCCAATTCCAAAGAGAATTAATAGGACACGAAATGGATGGGCCATACCGAAATTAGTACACGTACCAAATACAAGGTCAGGCAACACAAATAACATTGCTCCGCAAAACAAGCGGTTGATTCAGATCTCAACACCGACACCTCAAAACACTGCGCTATACGAGCCGTCGTGGCAGGCCACGCGTAGCCAACCAGTTTCGTGTGGGTGAGCAGCCAAGAATCATCAAAATGCCAAGATCACGTTACTCGAGACCCAGCTCGCCCCGGGTTTGATCGAGCATCGACGTGCTGTGACCGCGCCTTGCTGGAGGTAGGTGACTCCGCACAAATATGGTCGCCCTCGAACAATACGGAACGGACAAACCAATCAAGTACAGGATGCCAGCTACTTGCCATGACACTCATCAAATTCAGCCTGATACTTCTGGCGTCGACCTTGCCGCTCAGTGCATTGGCAAAATGTACCGCCGTAACGACGGACGGCCGCGACTACTATATCGTCAAGGTACGAGGGTTCGAGCCTCCGCCGTTCAGTCCGGGTGACATCCCGATCGGCGGCGTCATTTATGAAGCGCAAGCCACTGGGCTGACGTTTACCAATGCGGTCTATCCATGGAGCCCTCAATACAAGTGCCCTGAAGGCATGCTCACCTATAACAACGGCGTTGGCACACTAGGCCCCAACAATGTCTATCCGACAGGCATCCCGAATGTCGGGATCCGAATCATTGACTATGCGAAGCGCCCCTTTCCATTCAGAGAAGGTTCCTGGGTCAGCTACGATGGGTACTGGAACACGAACTACGCTCCGACGATTCAATTGATCAAGACGGGAAACGTCACGGAAGGCGGAGTATTGAACGGCGCATACGCTCGCTATCAAAACACGAATGCCTCTGGCCAGATTCTTGTCGAGTACCAATATTCCAAGCCCGTCCTCGTCACCCCCAAGGTTCCGACCTGCACCGTCACGACGCCGCGCATCCCCGTCCGGATGGGGTCGACACTCGCCACGACCACCTTCAAGGGAGTCGGCACGACCGCGCCACCGTTGAACTTTTCGATCGGCCTTTCCTGCTCCGGAGGCGATACCGGAACGGCGGCCAACGCGTACGTCACACTGACCGATACCACCAAGCCCGGCAATCGATCCACGACACTTTCGCTATCGTCGGATTCGGATGCGGCCGGCGTCGGCATTCAGATCCTGAAGGATGACGTCGTACTCGGCTACGGCCCCGACTCCTCTGCCCTCGACAACCCGAATCGATGGTGGGCCGGCCGCGTGAAGCAAGGCGAGGCGGGCATGGTCATCCCGCTTCAGGCGCGTTACGTACAAACCGAGCAACGCATCAGGGCAGGTATCGCGAATGCCAATGCGTCGTTTACGATGAGCTATCAGTAGAACGGAACGGCCGTCAGACAATGGCGCGTTGTCGTGCGATCGATGACACGACAACTGCGCTCACCCGCATCCTCCGACTGAAGACGATCACTCACATCCCGGCACCGGCAGCCGAGTTCGGCACTGTCACTCTCCATTGACGGTACGGTGACCCCGTACCATGCCAACCGGATATGCGCCACGCCCACTTGCCGGTATCGCCCCGTCACTTCCCCGCGTCGCGCTCGCACAAGTACCGAGCGCCGGACAGTCGTTGCGCGACGTCAAGGCCGCCCGCCCGAAATTGCCAGCACCGACGACACCCGATCTCGCAATTTCGGGGCAAAGCGATGCACCCGTTCCCACGTCGGCAGTCAGCCCGCGCATCGCGGTCAACTCATTCGACATCGACGGCAACCACTCGATCGACGCCGCGCAATTGCGTGCATTGCTGACCGACCTGGTCGACCGCAATCTCGACTTCGCCGCATTGAAAGAGGCCGCCGACCGGATCACCGCCTGTTACCTCGAACGCGGCCACGTCTTCGCGCACGCGTACCTGCCGCGGCAGGAGATCACGGCGACGGCGCTGACCCCGCGCTATGGCATGCCGGTCTCCACCGGCGCGCTGGCGCGCTGGAACTTCGGCGAGATCTCGAACGTGACGGCGCAGAACGTCAACGTCGCGACCAACGGCGTCGCGTACATCGGCGGCAGCATCAGCAAGTCGTTCTCGAGCGGCACCATCTCCGGCGGCCGCGATTCGAACCTCGGCGGGCTGGCCCGCGTCAACCTCGATCGCATCGAGCGTTCGACGACGGAGAGCAGCATCGCGTTCACGAGCGGCTATGACCAGACCTACGGCGCGCTTGCCCGTATCAATTACGGGACGCTGAACGGTAATCGCGCGAGCGGGAACGAAAGCGGCGTGGCGCTCGCGGGAAGCAACCTCGGTGTTCTGAAGGACTAAGCGCCGAGATAAACAGGACCGGCGTTGTGCGATACGACGCCGGCCCTCGTCGCCACCATTACGGTATATCGAAACAGGCACCGCCTGCCCCCGGGTCATCGACATCGATACGGCCTTGTTTGATCGAGCGATCGACTTCGGCGCCCACTCAATCGTCAAATCCTTTTAAAGATCAATCCATTGCGGTCGGTTTAAAACATCCATTAATCAATTTTCGTACTAGTAAATCCTCCATCAAAAAATAACTCGTACACGTCCTAAAGACCAATTCCCCCCCAAAAAATATCATTGATTCCGCTCTGACAAGAGTTAATCCCATTCCCGAATCAACGGAGAAAATCGTGACTTTCAGCAAGCACATCCTGGCACTCACCGCCATCGCAGCAACGTTCGCAGCCGGTTCCGCCATGGCGGCCGACGGCACCATCTCGTTCACCGGCAAGATCACGGCAGCATCGTGCTCGATCACGGGCGGCTCCGGCGCCAACGTGTCGGGCGGCAAGGGCGATCAAAACATCGCCGTCAACCTCGGCACCGTGAGCTCGGACTCGATCCCCGACGCGGAAAGCACCAACATCGCGGCAGGCACGTCGATCAACCTGAATCTCGACTGCGGCAACACCGCGCAAGACCTGACCACGGTCAAGGTCAAGTTCGACCCGATGTCGGGTTCGGGCGTCGACGCCAAGAACAACATGCTGCTGAAGGTTACGGGCGGCGCGGAAGGCGTCGGCATCGGCATGTACGACACCAGCAACAAGCTGTTGAACCTGGCGGCCAACGAGACGTTCGACGCACCGCTGGTCAAGGGCGGCACGGCTGAAGCACCGGTCTACACCGCATCGCTGAACATGCGTGCCGGTTACGTCAAGAACGGCGCCACGTTCAAGTCGGGCGCCGCGAACGGCACGCTGCCGTTCACGCTGACCTACGAGTAAATCCCTCCATCCGGTGGCGGCGCGGTGTGTTGCCCGCCACCCTTCACGCTCCAATCAAACATGAAGAGATCGATCATCGCCGCACTGATCGCGGCTGGCTCGCTTTTGTCTGCTTCGATGCCGTCCCATGCCGGCATTTCCCTGTCCGCTACGCGCGTTGTCTATGCACAGAAGGACAAGGAAGGTGCGGTGACGGTCAAGAATCAGTCCAGCGACGACGTGATGATTCAGTCGTGGCTGGAAAGTCAGAGCGACAAGCAGGACGACCTGCCGTTCGCCATCACGCCTTCGCTCAGTCGCCTCAATGGCGGCAAACAACAGATCCTGCGCATCTTCTACGCCGGGCAGGGCCTGCCGGTCGACCGGGAGTCCGTGTTCTGGCTAAACGTTCAGGAAATCCCGCAAAAGGCGAAGGACGACAACACGCTGCAGATCGCGGTACGACAGCGCATCAAGCTGTTCTACCGCCCCACCGAGCTGGCCGGGAAGCCCGCAGAGGCAGCGAAACAGCTCCAGTGGCGCTGGACTGTCGAAGGCGGGAAAACACAGCTCGAAGCGGTCAACGACAGCCCGTACTTCGTGTCGCTGGCCAAGGCGAGCGTGCATATCGGTACACGAACTTACGCGGTCACCACCGAAATGGTCCCGCCAAAATCGAGCAAACGCATGGCGATCAAGGAATTTTCCGGCCACGCGCCGGCATCGGGCACCCGGGTTGAATTCGATTCGATCAACGACTTCGGTGCCTCCGACAGCAATCAAGCGGAAATCGCCAGATAGCAGCCGATCGGAATCGGCGTCACCCGGCAATCCAAATGTTCAATACGTTGTACTAATTTAATAGGGCGAGCATTTCTGAGGGCTTGGCAGAGTAGGAAAGGCACGCATTCTGGGCATGAATACTACCGTTAAGAAAATCGTCGAAGCCTGCCGGGAAGCTTCCTGCCTGATGGCGATCGGGATGCTGGTCGCCCCCGCCGCCTCGCAAGCAGCAGAGTTCAATGATCAGTTCCTGAAGAAAGGCGATGCGCCAGTCGAGCTCAAGTATTTCGAGCGTGGCAGCGCCGTACCGCCGGGCACCTATGACGTCGACGTATCGCTGAATCAGCGCCGCGCCACGCGGCGCTCCATCGTCTTTACTGCCGATGCATCGGGTGAAGTGCGGCCGGTCATCACGTTCGGCCTGATCCGCGATCTGGGCGTCGACATCACACGCCTCGAGCGCGAAGGCAAACTCGAAACCGGCCTCGCAGACAACACGCCGCTCGATCTCGGCAAAATCGCCGATGGCGGCTCGGCGAGCTTTGACGTAGGCACGCTCGCGCTCGACATCAGTCTCCCGCAAGCGTATGTGCCCGGCGAGGCACGCGGTTACGTCGATCCGTCGCTGTGGGACGATGGCGTTACCGCGGCGTACACCAACTACCAGGCCAACTTCAGCCACGACACCGACACCGGCTACCGCAGCGACTATTACTACCTCGGGTTGCGCAACGGTATCAACATCGCCGGCTGGCGCCTGCGCAACGAATCGTCGCTGACGGGCCGCAATGGTTCGCCCACCCGCTTCACGGCGAATCGCAGCTACGTCGAACGCGATCTGCGCGGCATCAAGGGCACGTTGTCGGCGGGCGAGGTGTATTCGTCCGGTGAAATCTTCGACAGCGTCCGCTTCCTCGGCGTCCAGGTCAACTCGGATACCGGCATGCTGCCCGACAACGAAGTCGGTTATGCCCCGGTCGTGCGCGGCATCGCGCAGAGCAACGCGGTGGTCGAGGTTCGCCAGAACGGCTACGTGATCTACTCGACCACGGTTACGCCGGGCGCGTTCGAATTCAAGGACATCTATCCGAGCGGCTCGAACGGCGACCTCGAAATCAAGATCATCGAGGCCGACGGCAGCATTCGCACATATCGGCAGGCATATTCGTACCTGCCGGTGATGATTCGCCGCGGCTCGATGCGCTACGCATTCTCCGCCGGCCAGTATCGCGGCTACGGCCAGGCGCGCCCGACATTCGCGCAAGGCACGCTGGTCTATGGCGTCTCCGACAACCTGACCGGCTATGGCGGCCTGCTCGGCGCGCAAAACTATGCGGCCGTCGCGCTTGGCATCGGCTACAACTCGCGATTCGGCGGTATGTCGTTCGACATCACGCACAGCCAGTCGAACGCACCCGGCCGCAAATCGAGCGGCCAGAGTTTCCGGTTCCTCTTTTCGAAAACGCTGAAGTCGACCGACACGACGTTCACGATGGTCGGCTATCGCTACTCGACCGATGGCTATCGCACATTCAGCCAGCACGTCGACGACGTCGACCAGCGGCAAGGCATGGGCCTGAGCCGGCAGAAAAGCCGGATCGACCTGAACATCAACCAGTCGCTCGGTCGGCAAGGGTCGCTGTACGCGAGCATCGGCGAGACGAGCTACTGGAACCGCGGCGGCACGAGCCGCAACATCCAGCTCGGCTACAGCGGCGCGCTGAAGAATCTCAGCTACAGCGTCGCGGTGGCGCGCACGATGGAAAGCGGGCCGTTCGGGCAATCCAACACGCAGTTCACCGCGTCGCTCAGCATTCCGATCGGCGGCGGCGTCCGTTCGCATCGCGCATTCGCGAACGCCGTCACGTCGACACAGGGCGATACGAGCGTCCAGGCAGGCGTGACCGGCTTCCTGAACGACAGCAACACCGTGAACTACTCGGTCCAGGCGGACTATCGCAAGGACATCGGCGGATCGGGCGGCGTCGGCCTCGGCTGGGACACGCCGACGACCAAGCTGAGTTCCAACTACAACCAGTCGGGCCACAGCCGCCACGTCGACGTCGGTGCCACCGGCTCGATCGTCGCGCATCGCGGCGGCATCACGCTCGGCCAGCCTGTCGGCGAAACGTTCGCTATCGCGGAAGTGCCTGGCGTGCGCGGCGCGCAGTTCTCGTCATCGTCGAGCGTCAGCACCGATCGGCGCGGCTACGCGGTGCTGCCGTACATGCAGCCGTACCGCTACAACTGGGTCAGCATCGATACGGCGAGCCTCGGGGCCGACACGGATCTGATCGACAACTCGAAGCCGGTGGTTCCGACCCGCGGCGCAATCGTCAAGACCCGCTTCTCGGCAGAAACGGGCCGGCGCATCCAGTTCGACGTCACCACGAGCGAGGGCGGCCAAGTGCCGTTCGGTGCCACGGCCTACGACGAGAACGGCAAGGTGCTCGGCATGGTCGACAACGCGTCGCGCGTGCTGGTGTTCGGCGTCAAGGATCAAGGGCGCCTGTCGATCCAGTGGAGTCAAGGCAAATGCGAGGGCGACTATGCATTGCCGCCGCGAAACACCGTGCAATCGTACGAGCGTGTTTCGATGAGTTGCCGGATGGCAGGACGCTGATTGCTGCCGAATCGGCCTGAGCGACGGAGCAATCCGGCGCTGACAATCACATGGAACATTTGTTAGGAAATCATCATGCGTCAATTCATCCTGGCAGCGGCCCTGTTCGGCGCGGCCGTCTCTCCGGCAATGAGTGCCTCCAGCAGCTGCTACATCACGGACGATAATACCGGAATCAACCTCGGCCAGAAGCCCGTTGTCTATACAATAAACGGCTACGCAACCCCCGAGTTCAATCCGTCGGTTCCTGCAGGCACGGTTCTCGACTCACGAGAAATCAGCGTAGCAGGTGGAAACTATACAGCGTGGTGCAGCGTCAAGAATGTGCTCAACGGTCGACTGGGCGCCACGGCCGAACCGGTGTACAACACGTATCCGACCACGGTCGCGGGTGTGGGAGTACGCATCCGCTTTGCATCCTCCGCCTCGTGGTGGCCGTCCTCCTTCAACGCCAGCCTCCCGTGGATCAAGATAGCCGCAGAGCCGCTCGTCGTCGAATTCGTCAAGACCGGCCCCATTACGAGCCAGGGCCGACTCCAGGGAGAAATCGGCGGAACCTGGATCCAGGATGGCGCATTTCAGTTCATTTCGTATCGCATCAACGGCTCGATCTCCATCACGCCGAAGGTACCCACTTGCTCGGTCGCAACGAAGAAAATCGACGTTCAGCTCAGCCCGTCCGGCAACGGCTTCACGACACGCGACTTCAACGGCGTTGGCAGCACCACGCCCGAGCGGGATTTCAGCATCAAGCTGGATTGCGCCGGAGGAGACGACGGCACGTCGACGAATGCTTATGTCACGCTCACGGATAACTCGAATCCCGGCAACCTGTCGAACGAGCTGTCACTTTCGCCAGATTCCGATGCATCGGGGTTCGCGGTCCAGGTATTGAAGAACGGTGCGGTGTTGAGCTTCGGTCCCGACTCCAGTGCTGCCGGGAACCCGAATCAATGGAAAGCCGGTAACATTCCGCAAGGCATGGGAAGCTTCACCATTCCGCTGACAGCACGGTACATCCAGACTGCAGCCAAAGTGAAGGGCGGTATCGCCAACGCGGTCGCGACGTTCACGATGAGCTATCAGTAACGATCGACACGGTTGTGCCGCAGTCTCCCTTCCGAGCAGACGCTCCGTGTCTCGGAAACAGTACGGCTCACGCCCATGCATCGTTACGGCACGATGTCAGTGCCCTCCTTCCGCGCCCCAACCCAAACCGCCGCCTCCGCTCGGAGGCGGCGACACTTCTCAAGCTGCTGCGAGCACATCAGCGATCCGCTGACGCATCAGTCCTGAAGCCGTGACAGCGCACGGTCGATTGCGTCCTGGAAAGCGGGCCAAAGATCGTTCAGCGCCACTGCGCCGCTTTCGATTACCGCAGCTTCCACTTGCGCACACGCATCACGCGCTTCGGTGTCTCCAGCCAACGCAAACCCGCCGCGCATCGAATGCAGTTCGACTTTCATCGAATCGACATCGTTGCTCAACCGAGCCATGGCTAGCGCGGACATCGATTCCAGCGTCGCCATGCACAATGTCCGCCGGATCTCTTCGGTCACGACCGAACCTGCCTGCGCCTCGCACGAATCGCGCCCGGTCGCGTTTCGCGCGACAGCAGCATCGCTATGCCGTCGCAACACTGCGTCGAGCACGTCAATCGATAGCGGTTTGAGCACCACCTCGGCCACACCGACCTGCAGGCAGCGGTGCCGATCTTCATCAGTCGCATGCGCGGTCATTGCGATCACCGGCACCTTCGCCCCCTGCTCACGCAGGAAATTCGCCAGCGCGAAGCCGTCGAGCTGCGGCATGCTCAGATCGGTCAGCACGATGTCGAACGGCTGCTCGAAGTACGCACGCATCGCTTCGACACCGTTCTCGACGATCGTTGCGTCGTAGCCGAGCGCGTCGAGCTGGTCCCGCAGCAGCGCGCGACTCGCCGGGTGATCTTCCGCCACCAGCACGTGCAGCGGCGGCACGTCATCGCGCGGATGCGGCGCCTGCCCGGCGTACGTCGCGTCCGGCTCGCATTCGACGCCCCGCCAGCCGGCCGGTGCATCGGACAGCGGCAGCGTTGCCACGAACGTCGAACCGTCGCCCACCCGGCTCTCGACCGTCAGTTCACCTTGCATCAATCGCGCGATGCGGCGGCACAGCGGCAGCCCCAGCCCGGTGCCGCCGAATCGGCGATAGATCGATGCATCAGCCTGCATGTAAACATCGAACAGCGTCGGCAATGCGTCATCGGGAATCCCCACGCCGGTATCGCGCACGGCGATCTCGACACAGCCGGCGCCCTTGCCGCTGCGCGCGAGCCGTGCGTCGATCGTGATCGCGCCGCGCTCCGTGAACTTGATCGCATTGCCGACGAGGTTCGACACGAGCTGGCGCAAGCGCGTCGGATCGCCGACGTACCCGTCGGCCAGTTCAGCCGCGGCATGGCACTCGAGCGCCAGTCCCTTCGCTTCGGCGAGCGGCCGGAAGATCGCCGCGACGTCCTGCAGCACGCGCCGCAGGTCGAACGGGATGTGCTCCAGCGCCATCTGGTTCGATTCCACCTTCGACAGGTCGAGCACGTCGTTGATCACGTGCAGCAGCGTATCCGACGACGACACGATCGTCTTCAGGCGGCGCCGCTCGACCGCCGGCAGTTCCGCCCGCTCCATCAGCTCCAGGTTGCCGACGATCGCGTTGAGCGGCGTGCGGATTTCGTGGCTCATCGTCGCGAGGAAAGTCGATTTCGCCTTGTTCGCGTCGTCCGCGGCCACGCGCGCTTCGCGCAGCTTGTCTTCGGTCAGCTTGCGGGCCGTCACGTCGGTGAGCGTGCAGAGCAGCACGTCGACACCACGGAACTTGGTACGGACGACATGCGCCGCGAGATAGAGCGTCTCCTGCCCGGCGTGCTCGACCGCCAACTCCTGCTGCATGACGAAGTGCCGGTCGCTCGCGCCAGCCGGCTGCCGTTCGCGATACGCCTGCCAGATGCGGTTGCCGAGCGGCAGCCCCGTTACGCCTTTGTCGTACGCGAGCGCGGCGTCGTTGCGCACCATCGTGTCGCCGTCGGCCGCCGACAGCAGCAGCAAGCCGGCTGGGGCCGTGCGAATCAAGGTGCGGTTGAATGCCTCGCTCTCGATCAACCGGATTGCACGCCGATTTGCGGGGCGCAGCGCGCGGCGATCGAATGTCAGGATTGCGATCCACAGCATCGCAATCGCGAACAGCGCGGACGCGAGCGTGATGCCGATATCGACAGCGGTCGCTCTCGCCACGCTGCGCCACGAAAACGTCGTCATCACGGTCAGGCGGGAATCGGGCACCGCGTCGCTGATGAGGAACCGCGTGCCGACCCGTCGCACGACGACCTGCCCACCCGATGAAGCGCGCGTGCCGTTCATCGCGCGTTCGATCATCGCAGGATCGCGCTGCCGCCCGAAAACGATCCTGCCGCGTGCGTCCACCACCGCCACGTCCTCGTCGTCGGACTGCGGCGACATGATGTCGTCGAGACGGAACAAGCCGTTGAACACGAACCAGCCGAACGGACGACCGTCCGCATCGTCGAGCCGGCGCGCGAATCGCACGACGCTCCGCCCGATGATCGGATCGTAGCGACGATCGAGCATGAACGTGCGGCCCTGCATGGCCGGCTTCTGCGTCGACGCGCCGGTCGGCATCAACTTCGCGATCAGCGCCGGCAAGTCGGTATCGGACGGCAGCGTCTGCGCGCGCGCGACAATCCCCGCCCCAATGACACCGAGAAACGGGCCATCGAGCCCGAACAGGTAGCCGCCGATCGGCTCGGCGTTCGCCGGGCGTACCGGATAACGCGATTGCGGGTCGATTTGCCCGAGCATGGCGCCGAGATAGCGTGCATAGGACTCGGCCGGATGATTCGGCGTAATCTCGGCCACCGCGAAGAACGGCTTCCAGCCGGTTACATTGCTCGCGACCAGCCTGCCGTGTGCCGCCGCGAACGTCTCGAGCGCCTCCGGCGACGGCAGCGCGCCCTGGTTCCAGAGCTGCTCCGTCCGCGAGCCGAACGTCATCAGCGCCCGGTCCGCGGCCTGCAGGTTCCCGTAGAACTCCGCCTCGCGCTGCAGAAACGTCGACTGCGCGCGCCCCAGGCTGTCATGCACGTCGAGCCGGATGACCAGCGCCGCGCAAATGACGACGAACGCCGTGACCGCGCCGCCGCCACCATACAGCAACACCCGCTGCTGCCGCCGAACGCGCCTCGGGTCGAATGGCTTGCGGCCCATCGCCGCCGCGTGCGCGATCAGTCGTTTCAGTTTTGCAGGCATGGATCGTGATCGGCGGCGCCGGACGGGAAAGTCATACTCGGGATGCGCGCGTTCGGCACGCCGCACGGCCGGATCGTCCGCCTTCGCGCGATGCCTCCGGCGTGGCCACGTTCATTGCGCCGGCTATTCGCCGG
Organism: Burkholderia sp. Tr-20390; assembly: GCF_017104595.1. Lineage (NCBI taxonomy): Bacteria > Pseudomonadati > Pseudomonadota > Betaproteobacteria > Burkholderiales > Burkholderiaceae > Burkholderia > Burkholderia sp. Tr-20390. Next base: position 59,011 of record NZ_JAAGPC010000013.1, read on the forward strand.
CGGCCGGCGCATCGGGCGCCGCAGCATCGGCCAGGTTGCCGTCGCTCGCATAGCGGATCAGGTCGGCGTCGCGCACGATGCCGAGCTTCTTCATCGCGCTGGTTTTCTGCGAACTGATCGTCTGCTTGCTGCGGTGGAGCTGTGTGGCAATCTCGCCGACCGTATAGCCGGCGCCGAACAGCCGCACCACCTCGATCTCGCGGGTCGTCAGCGGGCGGCTTGTCTCCGACGTGCCCGCCGACTCCAGCAGCTGCTTGATATGCGGAGACAGGTAATTGGCGCCGACGTATGCCGCGTGCACCGCGCCGACGAGGTGGGAAATCGCATCCGACTTACTGAGAATGCAGCCGACGCCCTGCTTGCGGATCGCATGCAGCACGCTGGGGTTGTCGATCATCGTGATCGTCACGAGCTTCAGCGCCGGGTAGCGACGCTGCAGGAACGACAGCAGCACGAGCCCGTCACCGAACTTGCCGCCGGGCATCACGTAGTCGACCACCAGCACGTCGCTCGGCTTCTCGTCGAGCGCCGCCACGAGATCGGTCGAATTGGACACGGAACCGACGAGCCGGATCGTGCTGCTGTCGGCAAGCGCCTGTGACATCCCGATCGCGGCTGATGGGTGGTCATCGGCCACCATCACACGCACAAAGAATTCATCCATCGTCCCATTTCTCCCCGAGGCTTTTGATCGCGCACTCACCGACAGCCGCAGGATGCGGGCAACCGTTCCGGTTCCGTTCCATCCAGCCGACAGGCCGTCGATTCGACCCGTCGCATTCGACCCATCGGAGAATGCAAGCGCGACTCGATTTTAAGATAAAACGTGGGTAAGACCGTAAGCATTGGCCGACAGGCAGAGGCAGACCGTATGTCGGGTCGCCCTGCGCCATGCCCAGCATGGGCGCGCCGGCCGAACGTGAGCAGGCGTTGCCGATCGGCATGCCCTTCCGGGCCGGCGCCACGCATGTGTACGAGACACGCGCCGACGCATGTAGTGGCTTCCCGGAACGCAGCGCCGGGCTAGCCCCGTCCCGCTCCCTATCCCATCGCAACCACTCGCGCAGCAGCGAGCCTGCCGCGCATCGACCGCTTGCCGGCATCCGGATCGTCGTTATGGTCGGTGGACACCTTCGCCCGATTCGCCCCGTTCCTCGAGCGTCTGCTTCCATTCGGTGATCGCGCGCCGCTTCTGCATCGGCGACATGATCAGGAATTCGTTCATCCTGCCGAGAAAATCCCGTCTGGATTTCTCGGGAAGCGTGGCGAAATCGAGCAACATTACGAAGACTTTCACCATGTAGCGCACGGTCTTCCCCTCTTCTCACCTGATTGATCTACGCCGCTGTAGCCCGTGCGACGCGCTGCCTTCCATCCGTCGGACCTCGTCGGGCCCGCCCACGACCATCGACACGCGTTCATGCCGTGCCACCGTGTGCGAAGCGCGCGACGTCCTGTTCTTGTGTCCCGACTCCCCGCTCCGGCGCACCACGCCGTCGAGCGATGCCTGCCAGCACGCCGCGCAGGTGCGCGAGCGTCACCGGTTTCGTCAGCACGCTGTCGATTCCCGCATCCGCATACTGCCGCCGGTCGGCGGGCGCGACATGCGACGTGACGACCACCACGTCGCAACCCGTGCCGAGATCGCGCACGGCGTTCGCCAGCGCGCAGACCGACATGTCCGGCAGGCCGGCGTCCACCAGCAGCACGTGCCACGCTCCGGTGGCCAGCAGGTCGAGCGCCGCTTCGGCCGACCCGGCCGTCTGCACCTCGCAGCCCAGCACGTCAAACTGCTCCCGCAACAGGGTGCTGGTGACGGAATCGATGCCGGCGAGCACTACACGCCATGCGCCCGGACGAGCGGCTTCTTCCACGTGCGTGCTCGCCGGCCGTTGCGCGGCAAGGCCGCCGGTGTCGGCCATCGCTTGCGCGAGCGCGGCCTTGAAGCCACTCAGCGCATAACTCGACACGCGTATCGTCCTGCCCGCCCGATAGGCTCGCGGCGGGCCGTCCGGCGTGGCGAGCACGACCGGGCACGCGTCGCCCAGGCTGTCGAGTTCCGCGCGCGACCAGGCGTCCGAATCGCCGAACAGGACGATCGCGGCAGCCCGCGCACGACGGTCAGCCGGGATCAGCGCCGGGCGCTCGTAACCGTCGACGTCAAAGCCCCATGCACGCAGATGCGGCAACGCGAAGCGCTGCCATTCCGTGCGCCCGACGACGATCACCGGCGCACGCGCGCCGCGCGCGGAATGCGCGTCGAGCGGCACGATCGCCACCCCGAGCGGCACCGTCAACGTGAAGCGGCTGCCGGTGCCCGGCACGCTCGCCACGTCGATCCGCCCGCCCATCGCGACCGCGAGGCGATCGCACAGGGCAAGCCCGAGCCCGGTGCCGCCGTAGCGGCGCGTGATCGACGCATCGACCTGCGAGAACGCCTTGAACAGCTTGTGCCGATCGGCGCCCGCGATGCCGATGCCGGTGTCCTCGACAGCGATCGACAGCTCGGCGTCGCCGCATCCGGCCGACGCAACCGACACGCGCACCAAGACGTGCCCGCTGGCGGTGAATTTGATCGCGTTGCTCAGCAGGTTGCCGAGCACTTGCCCGAGCCGGGTCGGGTCGCCGCGCATCCGCTGCGCGTCGCTCGCGTCGATTTCGCAGAACAGCGACAGCCCCTTCGCCTTCGCGACCGGCGCGAAGGCGCCGAGCGTGCGCTCGATCACGCCGATCACGTCGAACTCGATCGCTTCGACGGTCATCGCCCCCGCTTCGATCTTCGAGAAATCGAGGATGTCGCTGACGAGGCCGAGCAGCCCGGAAGCGGCCGCCCGCAGCGTCTGCACGCGGCCGTGCTGTGACGCATCCAGCGCGGAGCGGTCGAGCAGTTCGAGATTGCCGAGGATCACGTTGAGCGGCGTGCGGATCTCGTGCGTGATCGCCGCCAAGAACGACGACTTGGCCGCGTTCGCCGAATCGGCCGCGCGCACCGCTTCCTCGAGTTGCTGAACGAGTTGCCGCCGAGCGGTGACGTCCGCGACCGCGACGATCAGCACGTCGATCTCCTGGTAGCGCGCGCCGCTGGCACTCACCTCGAGATGCAGCGGCGCCGCGCCGGCATCCGCATCGGCCAGCACGAAATCGGTCTGCAGCGTGCCGCCGGCCGCGCCGCCTTCGATGAACGCGTCGTAGCGCGCCACCGCCTGCGCGGACAGCGCGCGATAGTCGCTGCCGAGCCGCGCGAGCATCTCGGCCAGCGCGGGGCTGACGAGCATGAAGTGCCCATCGGCGCGCGAGATCAGGCCGAGCCCGATCGGCGCCGTCTCGATCACGCTGCGGCACAGCGCTTCGCTGTCGAACACGCGCTGCGAGCGCGCATAGACGGACGCGAACACCCGGCGATGGAAGCGCACGAGCAGGATCCACATGATCGCGATGGTGAGCAGCGACGCGCCGAGCAGCAGGCTCGCTCGCCACGCGACGTTCGCGACGACGTCCGTCCACGGCAACGCATACGCGAGCGTCCAGCCCGTTGCATCGAGGGTGCCGTGGAAAATCACGAAGCCGTCGCGAAACGCAGCTTGCTCCGGCTTCGTGCGATCGCGCGACGGATCGAGCGCCAGCAGGCGGCCGGTGCGTGCCTCGTCGCCGGCCACGCCGGCGCTCGCCGCGACGAGGCGGTTGTCGCCGGTCGTCACGAAGAACACGCCGTCGACCGGATGCTCGAGCTGCCACGACAGCAGGTGCTCGGGCGCATATTCGGTGACGAGCACCGCGAACGGCTCGCCGTCGACTTGCGCCTGCGCGGCGAGCCGGATGCGCGCGGCGCCCGACACCGGATCGATGAACGGCGGCAGCCACCGCACGTGCGGGCGACCGGGGGGGCCGACCGTCTGCGCCGGGTCTGTGCCGAAATCGATCCGCAGCGCGTCCATCACGCGCGCGCGGCCTTCCTGCGTCGCGAGCACGCCGCCGCCGGCGCCCGAATCCGGCACGAGCCCGAGCAGGCTGGTGCGCGTGCTGTAGTGATAGCCGACGAGCGTCTGCCCGCGATTGATCGAACTCGCCGCGCAGATGCGCGCCAGCAGCACCGACAGCGACAGGTAGCGGGCCACCTCGGTGCGGTCGGCAGGCTGCTCCGATACGCCGAACACGACGGACGGATAAGGCTTGATCGCGGTGCGCTCGCCCGCTTCATAGAACGCGTCGACCACCTCGTCGGGCACCGGCCCGGTTTCGCGCCAGATCAGCTGTGCATTGGTCACGCCGTTGCGGAACGACGTCTCGCTCACCTTGATCTCGTTGAGCGTCTGCACCATGCCCGTCAGGAAATTGTGCCGCTCACCATCGAGATAACCGTACACGATCGAACCCATCCCGAGCGCACAGGCGATCAGGATCAGGATCGTGACGACGATCCCGCCGCCGAACACCGAGATGTTCTGATAGCGACGGATGGATTGGAGCGGACTGTTTGGCATGTCGCAATGCGACGACGCCGGACACCGGCATGCGTGCTGATCCGGGTCCGGCTTCGTGCACGAATGTGGCTGAGAACGATTGGAATGCCGCGATCATGCCAAACGGTTGGCCCAAAATCAGTCGGGAATGAAAGGTTTAGTACATGTCCAATATGATCGGAAATCAGATTTGAACTTGAACGATATTTGCGCGCCGATCACGACCGGTGAGGGTCAGAACGACAGGCGTGCCGACCCGATCGGTGGCACATGAAAGCAAGCGGGGCGGACACCGTCTTGCCGGTGCCCGCCCCGCTTCGGAAAAAACAGAAAAGCGGCCGCGCAACGCAGCCGCCTGGCTCGCTCAGTTCTGCGTGAGCGGATTCAGCGTCGTGCACAGGAAGCCCGTGCAGTTCTTCGGCGTGAAATAGAACGACGCCATCGCGAGCGGCGGCGTGGTGCCGAGCGCCATGTCGCTCAGGTACGCGCTGCCCTGCCCGCCGAACGTGTTCGACTGCTGGACGAAGCTCGCGCCGGTCGACTGGATCGCGGCCGACTGGTACGTGAAGGTCGGCGACTGCGTCTGGTCCTTCACGTAGACCCACGAGATTGCCGCGCCGAACGCCATCGCGCCCTTCGCGCGATACCCCTTCGCCCCTTCGCTGTTGGCCTGCGCGATGAAGTCGCTGACGGTCGACGCCGGCGCCAGCGCGTCGTACGTATAGGTCGCGCTCGACGCGTTGTTCTTCATGTAGATGTTCGCCTGCACCGATGCCACCACGATCGGCCCCAGGAACCAGTAGCCCGACTGGCCCTGGCCGTTCGCCTGCGTGAGGAACGCATTCGTGTCGGCCGGCAAGCTGGTCGTCGTGTACGTGTACGTGGCCGACGAGCCGCCGTCCTTGCGATAGAGATCGCCGTACGTGAGCGGCCCTTCGTAGCGGTAGCCGCTCGACCCTTGCGCGTTGGCCGTGTTGACGAACGACGTCAGGTCGGCCGGGGCGTTCTGCAGCTGGTACGTGTAGGTCTGCGCGGTGCCGTCGTTCACGAAGATCGATTGCGTCCCGCCGTTGCTCGCGCTGTAGTAATAGTCGCCCAGATAGCGGTAGCCCTTCGCGCCTTCATTGTTGACCAGCGTCAGGAAGCTCGCCTTGTCGGCCGCGACGGGTTGCGCCTCGTAACGCCACGTCAGCGTGCCGCCGCCCGAGCCACCGGAACCGCCCGAACCGCCCGAACCACCGCTGCCGCCGCTTCCCGTCCCGCCCGAGCCCGTGCCGCCGGTTCCACCGGTGCCGCCGTTGTTGCTCGTGCCCGATCCACCGGACGCCGCGGGCGAGGAGTCGTCGCCGCCGCAAGCGGTCAGCGCGAGACAGGTCAATGCGATCAGGGCAACGGCTTTCATCGGGATCACCTCGGTGCAAAAAGGACGAACGAAGCCGGCACGCGCGGATCACGCCGCGCGCACGGACAGTCAAGCATCACGAATCAGGAATCGGCCGGCGGCGCACCGCCGGCCCGTGGACGTCAGTTGACCTGGAGCTGGCCACCGCGGCCGAGGCCGCCCTTGACGTCCTGCGCCTTGTAGCTGCGCAGCGCGACGACCATCTTGTTCCACGCATCGATGAACGCAACGACCGTCGCCTTGCCTTCCGGCGTCGTCGAGAAACCGGCGAGCCCACCACCTACGCCGCCGCCGAAGCCGCCCAGCGCCGCGCCGTAGTTCGTCGCCGTCGAGCTGCCTTCCGACGCCGCGATCTGCACCGCCGAGCGCACGTCGAACAGCGTCAGCGTCACGACCGACGCCTTCGTCTGCAGATGGCCCGCTACCGCGGCCACCGCGCTGTTGCCGATCAGCCCGCCGATCATGCTGCCGATGCCGCCGATCGGCGAATCGTTGATGACGATCTGCGGTTCCATGTAATAGTCGGCCGCGACACGCTGGCCCTTCTGCTGCTTCGAGCCCGCGCGGTACTCGCCCGAGTTGCGCTGCAACTGCGTGATGCGCGACAGGCGCGCGTCGCTCTTCTGGTTGCCGATCGACGTGATCACGAAGCAGTTCGACTGCTGCACCGCCAGGCGCAGCAGCGGGTCGATGCTCGTCACCTTGGTCGCGCTGCCGAACGGGCCCCACCAGTCGGCGTTGCGGCCGTCATCGACGGCGATCGTGCCGAGCGGCGACGTGCAGCGCTGCAGCTGTGAATCGGCGCCGGCGCTCGCGCCGCCCGCGGCGGCACCGGTCACGCCCGCGTTCTGGCCGCCGGGCGTCACCACGCCGCCGCAGCCTGCCACGGACGCGCAAAGCGCTGCCACCAGCGCACCTTGAGTGAGACGTTGGGAAAGGATGGTCTTCATGTCGTTGTCGATCGATTTAGAGTCGTTGTTCGGCTTATGTGTTCGTGCGAACTTCGATAAGCCCCCCGGCTGGCGCGCGATGGTGGTCTCCCCGCTGCTGCCCCCGTTGCTTCAGGCCCGGTCAGTAGTACCAGTACGTCTGCTGCCAGACGCCGTAGTACGGATAGCCCGAGTACCAGTAGCCGTAATAGCGATCACGCCATTCCGTGCGCCATTTCCAGTCTTCTTCGTCTTCCTTCTTGGCCTTGCGCGCCAGATCGAGCAGCTTCTTCGACTCCTTGTCGCCGCGGCCGGCCGCGATCGACAGCCACTTCTCCGCTTCGCGCGCATCGGAGCCCATTTCCTCGAGGCCGAACAGGTAGAAACTGCCGAGCGCCTTCTGCGCCTGCAGGTCGCCACGCTCGGCGGCCTCGCGCATCCACTTGAGTGCCTGGTAGCTGTCCTGGCGCACGCCGTCACCGCGGAAATAGCGCAGGCCGAGGTCGTAGGCGGCCTTCGGCTGGGTCTTCGCGGTCTGCTTCAGCGCAGCGATGCGCGGGCTTTCCTGGTCTTCCGAATCGTCCCTCTTTTGATAGGAGACCTGATCTTTAGGACGGTCGGAACAGCCGGTGTCGTCGCAGATCCGCACCGTGTTGCTGGTGAGGGACGGATCCTGCGCGCACGCGGCCAATAGCAACAGCAGCCCCGATGCGATCAAACGGCGGTACATTGTTACTTTCCTCAGGTTTTATTGGCGCCGCAATTCTTCGAGCTATCCCACCCCCGCGAGCTCGTACCCGGCGGCGTGCGGCGCAACGGATACAATCCGCCGACGCCGACACGCACTCCAAGGCTCTCTCAGGTTCTCTCTTCGAATCGTTCCGTCACTGCTTCCTTGCGGTCGCTTTTCGATGTTCCGGCGGTGGCCGGCATCGATCTCCAAACATGACGCGACAAACAATAGTGACGTGGTGAGCAATAATAATGAAGAAAAATGGCATGTCAAGGTCATTCGCTTTTTCAAAGCTTGCATGACGCGTCAGTTTTGATATGCTCACCCTCGCCAAAAACCCCTGGAGACCCCATCGAGATGCCCAACAGCGAGCAGGCCAACGTCGATCTGATCACCGCCAACAAGGTGCGCGACCTACTGAACCGGAACGGGATTCCGCCGCGAAGTCACAACACGACGATCGCGAACGTGCTCGGCCTGAGCTTCTCGGTCGTCACGCGCAAGATGAAAGGCCTGATCCCGTGGAACCTGTCGCAGTTGCAGGACATCGCGACGCACTTCGGCGTGCCGCCCGCGATCCTGCTCGACGACAAGGGCACGCAGCCGCCCGCCGCCGAGATGATCGACGCGACGCTCGTGATCGAGTCGCGGCGCTTTCGCTGCCGCGCCGCGATCTCGACCAAGGCCAGCAGCCAGAGCGAAACGGATTTCGTCGCGCTGCAGTGGCAGGGCGAATGGCTGATCACCGAGCGTCAGCACGCGCGCGAGGGCCGCACGTATCCGGTCGACGTCATCGAGTTGCGCTCGGCCCAGCCGAACGTGTATGCGGCGCGCATCGCCGTGGTGGACGATTCGCAGGATGTCGCCGAAACGGTATGTGAATATTTCATCGAGAAAGGCGTGAACGCGATTCCGTACTTCGACGGCGCGGCGTTCCGCAAGGCACTGGAGGTCGAGGATTTCGACGGCTACATCCTCGACTGGATGCTCGGCGACCAGACCGCCGCCGAACTCGTGCGCGGCATCCGCTCGAGCGAGAACAGCGGCGCGCCGATCTTCCTGCTGACCGGCAAGATCTCGACCGGCGAAGCCAGCGAGGACGAAATCGCGCACATCGTGTCGCACTACAACGCGCGCTGCGAGGAAAAGCCGGTGCGCCTGCCGATCCTGTTCGCCGAAGTGGCGCGCGAACTGAAGATCACGCTGCCGGCCACGGCCGCCGCGAACTGAGACCACAACGACACATCACCACCGCACGACCGAGGGCAACCCATGCGAATCTCGACCATCTGGACCAAGCGCCTGCTGACGGCCTGCCTGCTCGGCATGGCCGCCGCGGCCTGGGCCGCTTCGTCGTTTACGTTCACCGTCGACGGCAAGATCGACAAGCACAACCAGCAGGGCAAGACGGCGTACGTGTTTTCCGAGCAGGCGCTGATGGCGCTGCCGCAGCACACGATCGTCACGTCGACGAGCTGGACGCCGAAGGCGGCCTTCACCGGCCCGCGCCTGTCCGACATCCTGAAGACCGTCGGCGCGCACGGCACGCAGATCGAGTTCCGCTGCATCGACGAGTACACGTTCACGATTCCGGTGTCCGACGCCGATCGCTACGGCGTGATCCTCGCACGGACGATGAACGGCAAGGTGCTCGGCAACGACAACTACGGCCCGCTGTGGATCATGTACCCGCGCGACCAGTATCCCGATGAACTGAAGACGCCGCTCGGCGAAGCCAAGTTCGCGTGGCAGATCATCGGCCTGACGGTGAAATGAAACGCCGGCGATGGAAAAATAGAAAAATCATCCTGGTCCTCGGCGCGCTGTGGATCATGGGGTTCGCCGCGTGGGCGTTCCTGCTGTGGGACCTCCTCGCCACCTCGGTCAACGAGGGCGTGCTCGAAGGGCCGCGCGAAGGCGTGTTCTGGACCGCCGCGCAATACCGCAACGTCTATACGCGGTTCGACCGGCAATTGATCCTCTACGCGACGCACCAGGACGACGACTTCAATCACGTGCAGATGCAGCTCGACAGCCTGTCGGTGTCGTTCGGCTTTCTGCAGCGGCCGTCGGAAGTATCCGAATACTGGCTGCGCATCCCGCGCGCGTGCAACGAGATCGACGCGCTCGGCGAATTCATGACGCGCCTGAAGCGCGAAGTGCCGTTGCTGCGCGATTCGCCGAAAAGCGCGCAGCAGGTCATCGACGAAGTCAATGCGTACTGGCCGAAGGTCAACGGCCTCGCGAACTATTTCCGCGCGATCGAGATGGCACAGCGCGACTTCACGTTCCATCAGCTGAAGGAGAAGCAGCGCGCGATCCTGATCCTCGGCATCGTGCTCGGCGTGATCCTGTGCGCGCTGTTCCTGCTGCTGTTCTATACGATGCGCACGCGTGACGACCTGCTCGAGCGGCAGGACGCGGCGCTCGACGCGGAACGCAAGGCGTCCGACCGCGCGTTCGAAATGATCGAGGCGAAGAACGCGTTCCTCGGGATGGTCAGCCACGAGTTGCGCACGCCGCTGCAGGCGATCTGCGGTTCGGTCGAGATCCTGCTCGCGCGCCCGCAGTCGGAGGCGAACCTGAAGACGATCCGGCGGCTGCAGAATTCCGCGCTGTCGCTCGAGGCGCTCGTCAAGGATCTGACCGACTACATCAAGCTGCGCTCGACGAAGCGCCTCGCCGAGCGGGAAACCGTCGGCATGGCGTCGCTGCTCGCCGAGGTGCTCGATCCATTGCGCGAGAAGATCGCGGCCAAGCGGATCGCGATCGCGCAGCAGGTCGAGCCGCACGACCTCACGATCCGTTCGGATCGCAAGCTGCTGCGCCAGGTGCTGTCGAACCTGATCGAGAACTCGGTCAAGTACACGCTCGGCGGGTCGATCGACGTGTCGATCACGCTCGCCGACGCGCCGGCCGGCCCGCAATTGAAGATCGCGGTGCGCGACACGGGCGCCGGCATCGCGAAGCCGCACCTGTCGAAGATCTTCGAGCCGTTCTATCGCGCGAACGACGCGGTCGGGCTGCATGTGGACGGGATCGGCATGGGGCTCGCCGTCGTGCGCGAAATCGTGACGACGCTGCGCGGGCATGTGGACGTGCGCAGCGTCGTGGGCGAAGGCAGCGAGTTCGTCGTGACGCTGCCGGCCGAAGTGCCGGGCATCGACACCGCCGGCCACGCGGCCGGCGACGCGCTCGCGCTGCCGCACGCATCCGTGCACCGCGACCGGCGCGCGCTGGTGGTCGACGACGACGACAACGCGCGCGAAACGCTCGGTGCGATGCTGTCGGCGCTCGGCATCGACGCCGATCTGTGCGGCACCGGGCAGGAAGGCGTCGCGCGCTTCGGCACGGGCCATTACGACATCGTCGTGATCGATCTCGAGCTGCCGGACTTGAGCGGCTTCGAAGTCGCGCGGCGCATTCGTACAGTCGCGGTACCCGACGACGACGGCCGGCATCCGGCGATCCTCGGTGTCAGCGCATATGAATCGGCCGCGCTGCGCGAAAACAAGCAGGTGTTCGACGCATTCCTGCCGAAGCCCGTCCACCTGCGCGAACTCGGCACGCTCGTCGAGAAGCTGCTCGCCTGAGCCGGTGTGCCGGCGATGCGCCGCTTGTTGCCGCTTGTTGCCGCTTACTCGCCGATCAGGTGCAGCACGATATCGCGGCGGTGCGCCGCGCGGCGATGCTCGAACAGGTAGATCCCCTGCCACGTGCCGAGCACCATGCGCCCCTGCTCGACCGGGATCGACAATTGCACCTGCGTGAGCGCCGTGCGCAGATGCGCCGGCATGTCGTCGCTGCCTTCGGTGTCGTGCTCGTAGCGCGTGGCGTCCTCGGGCGCGAGCGTCGCGAAGTAGCGCTCGATGTCGCGCTGCACCGACGCATCGGCATTCTCCTGGATCAGCAGCGATGCCGAGGTATGGCGACAGAACACGGTGAGCAGGCCGGTGCTGATGGCCTGCTGGTCGACGAACGCGCGCACCTGCGACGTGAATTCGACGAGGCCGCTGCCGCGCGTGTCGATGCCGATATGCGTGATCGCCTGTTGCATCGTCGTGACCTCAGGCCAGCGCAGCGAAGCCGTCGGCTTCGATCTGCTTCGCGTCGGCGGGGCGCACGACGCGCGCGACTTCGACACCATCGCGCAGGAACACCAGGGTGGGCCACAGCTTCACGCCGAACGAGCGGCCGAGCGGGCGGCCCGGGCCATCCTCGATCTTCAGGTGCCGCACGGCAGGATGCGCGGAAAACGACGCGACGATCGCCGGTTGCGCGCCTGCGCAAATCCCGCACCAGTTCGCGCCGAATTCGATGACGGTCGGGCCGCCCAGTGCGTCGACTTCCGCGCGCGTCGGCGCGTTGGCGGTGTAGCGTTGCTCGGTATCCATCGGGCCCTCGTGTGCGTTGGCGGAACAGGCCGCGCGTGCCCGTGTGACGCGGCGGGCGCGGCCTGCGATCTCCTACTGTAGCGGAAAAGCGCGCGCGATGCCGGGCGGTCCTGCCCGACGCAAATGCCGTTCCTGCCGCTGCTGGAATGACACGACAAGATTCGGAGCGCCACGCCGTCGCGACAGGATCAGCATGCGGACTGATCCCTCAACGAAGGCACCGATCATGAACGCTCCGCATTGCGTCACCGAACCGAACATCCTCTATTTCGGCACGCCCGTCGTGCTGGTCAGCACGCTGAACGAAGACGGCACGGCCAATCTCGCGCCGATCTCGTCCGCGTTCTGGCTCGGCTGGCGCGGCGTGATCGGCATCGCCGCCAGTTCACAGACCACCCGCAACCTGCTGCGCACCGGCGAATGCGTGCTGAACCTGCCGTCGTCGGCACAGGCGCACGCGGTCGACCGGATCGCGCGCACGACGGGCACCTGCCCGGTGCCGGACGGCAAGCGCGCGAAGGGCTACGTGTACGAACCCGACAAATTCGGCACGGCCGGGCTCACCGAGGCGGCGTCGCAAACCGTCGCGCCGCCGCGTGCGCTCGAATGCCCGGTGCATATGGAAGCGGTCGTCGCGGCCACGCATGGGATCGGCGAGGAAACGCCCGACGTGCGCGGCCACATCCGCGTGTTCGAGTTGCGCATCCAGCGCGTGCACGTGCATCCCGACCTGCTGATGGATGGGCATGCGGACCGCATCGATCCGGACAAGTGGTCGCCGCTGATCATGAGCTTCCAGAAATTTTACGGCCTGACGCCGCATCAGGTGCATGCCTCGCGGCTCGCCGAGATTCCCGAGCGCGCATATCGCAGCCCGGACATCGAGCGCTCGCGTGATGCGGCCGTGCCGGCCGGCGCGGGGCGGTAGTGGCGTGGAGCGCGATGGCCGGCACGTTGGGGCAACGACCGCGTATGCCTGAGCCGCATCCTTGCCGCCGGACGATAGCCCGGCGCTGGCGTGGCGCACGGCCGGCGCCCGTGTGCCGGCCGGTGCGCAAAGGCCGATCGGATAAGATACGGCCGGCCAAGCTCATTGGCCCCTGACCGAACCGACGGAGTGTTTTCAGTGATTCAACCGACCCCAGTATTCAAGGACAACCTCGCGCAACTGCCGGCCATCGACGGCGTCGCGCGCATCGATCTCGTCGGCGCGAACGGCGACGTGGTCGCGACCATCGAGAACCAGCCGGGCAAGCAAGGCTCGCTCGCGGTGTACCACTACCTGAAGCAGGCATTCGGCACGCTCGACGCAAAAGCCGCCGAGCACGGCCTCGCGGTGTTCGCCGAACATACGGCCGACGCACGCAACCGCCCGGGCGCGCATCCGAACGTCGATCGCCTGCTGGCCATCGTCGACGGCGGCGAAGCGCTGAGGATCGACGTCGTCGCGAAGGGTTGAGCCGACAGTGACACGCGGGTGCGCTGCCGGCCGGTTCGCGCGATCGTGATACGCGGGTGCAAACCCGAGATCATCGCGCCCGTCCCCCTTTCCCCGGAGACCACCTAAGTGTCCCGTTTCGTTACGTTGCCGTTTGCCCGCCGTCTTGCGTCGAGCGTGTCGATCTTGTCGATCGCAGCCGTCGCATGTGCCGCGCTCGGCAGCACGGCGTCGGCCGACACGCTGCGTACAACCTCCGATATCGCCGGTGCGTCGCTGGTGCCGCGCGGCGTGCTGCCGCCCTCGCCGGAGAACGGTTCGCTAGACTCGTTCTGCACGCAATACCGCGCGAAGACGACCACCGCGGCCGGCCGTGAAGTCGCGAAGCGCAACTGGATCGTGACTTCAGAAGCACCGCTCGGCCGCTACACGGTCGTCACGTTCGCGAGCGGATTCAGTGCCGGCACGAGCGCAATCTGTTTCGCGCGCAACGGCAACGTCGGCGTGTTCGACGGCACGACGCTCGTCGCGCTCGGCTACACGGCGCGCAAGGCGGGCTGGCAACTCGGCACGGCCGATCGGCTGGAAAACGGCGCGCTGCTGATCTGGGGCGGCGACGGCCCGGCGCCGCCCGTCGGCGAGTTGCATGAAGAGAACGGTGGCCTGCGCTTGACCGGCGTCGCGGCTGAAAGCACATACTGCCAGGGCCGCGCGGTCGTGCCCAACGTGTACGGCAAGCCGCTCGACGTCGCGCGCCGCATCCTGACCGCGAAAGGCTGGCAACCGCTGCGCCCGCGCGAGAAACCGGATGCGATGGACGGCGCGGCGACGCTCGCGAAGCACGGCATCATCGAAGCCGAAGCATGTTCGGGCACCGGCATGGGCTATTGCGCGCTGCGCTACCGGAGTGCGGCCGGCGTGCTCGGCGTGACGACGGTCGGCGGCGAGCCGGACAAGCCGTCCGCAAACACCGTGATCGATTATCAGGTGGCTTGCCGCAAGCGTTGAACGATGCGGCGGTCGCGCACGCACGCGCTGCATCGGTGTGTGCCATTGAAGCTGCGTCGGGAACTAACGTGCGCGCCAAAGGCAGCGCACTCGCGTTGACGATCGACCTCGACAACCCGCCAGACCATCGTCCGTTCGTTCGATTGACCGGCCTCGCGCGCCCTCCTAAACTGACCTCCCTTTTACGCTTCATCCACAAAAGGGACGCCCATGATCGACCTCTCCACGCTCGCACTGTTCTCCGGCGCGTGTCTCGCGCTGACCGCCACGCCGGGCCCCGACATGCTGCTGATCGCGTCCCGCAGCGTGAGCCAGGGCCGGCGTGCAGGCTTCGCGACGCTCGCGGGCATCCAGGCCGGCACCTATTGCCACGCGCTGGCGGCAGCGCTCGGGCTGTCGCAGCTCTTCGCGGTGCCGCTCGCCTATGACGCCGTGCGCTTCGCGGGCGCCGCCTATCTGCTGTATCTCGCGTGGAAGACATTCCGTTCGGATGCGACCGCACTGTCGCCCGTCGCGTCGCCGCGACGCCACTCGAGCGCGGCGATCTTCCGCCAGGGGCTGACGACGAACCTGCTGAACCCAAAGATGGCGCTGTTCGTGCTCGCGCTGTTTCCGCAGTTCGTACGGCCCGAACACGGTTCGATCGCCGTGCAGATTCTCGTGCTCGCGACGGTGCTGAACCTGATCGGCCTCGTCGTGAACGGTGCGGTCATATTGTCCGCGAGCCGGCTGAGCCAGCGGATCGGCGCGCGTCGCCGCCCGTCGAAGCTGCCGCAATATCTGCTCGGCTCGGTGTTCGTGGGGCTGGCGGCGCGGTTGGCGGTGGCGGGGCGGCAGTAATCGTGAATCTGCCGGGGAATCGCGCCGGTGCAATCGAATTGATGAGGTTTGATATGGGAACGTATGAAGATCTGCGCAAACGCGCATTGTCCGACCCCGAGTTGCGCGCTGAATACGAACGACTGAACCGCGAGGAATTTGCAGCGCTCGACGCAATGCTTGCCGCGCGGCGAGCGGCCGGCGTAGCGCCGACCGATATCGTGGAAGACACGGAACCGAGCGCGCCCACTGCGGAGTAACACCGGCTCGCGTTCGTGGCGAGCCGGCGTGCGCCGTCACTCGATACGCTGCTCAAGCAGGCATCGGTCGGTGACAAAAGGTTCGTGGCCTCGCTCGCTTGAGTCAGACGCTATCCGGATCGTCACCTTCGGACACGTTTTCAACGTGCTTGCGCGTATCCGCCACGACCCTCAACGCCGCGCTATCGAGCAAACTCGCCGGCGTCACCGTGCGGCGGCGCCACGGAATCCGGCCGAAGTACCAGATCCTCCAGAAGCCGAGCGGATGATCGGGATTCCGGCGCAGCAGCATGTCGAAGGTCTCGACGTCGCCGAGCACGATCCGCGTCGCATCGCGCACGACTTCGCGCACGAACCGCGAGCAAAATTGCCGGCGCGACGCAAGATTGAACCCCGTGTCGTAGACCACGCCGATCCGGCGCATCGCCGCGTCAACGAGCCGGCGCCGCTGCGCGGCATCGAGCGGCTGCTTCAGCCGCGCGATCACGCACGCGCCGCGATCGGAGCGTGCAAGAAACCGCGACATCGTCGTGACGCGCGAAAGCGGAAACGTGCTCTCCGCAATCAACGGCTCACCGCCGCGCTCGCCGACGACGATCCCGACGTGATTCGTCCACGAACGCGTCGCGCTCGCCACTTCGAGAAACGGCCGCACGGTCACGCGGATGAAGACGATGTCGCCGATCTCGGGCTCGATCGGCAGCGGCATGTCATGCGGAACGTGTGAACCCACGGAGAAGAGACGCCGCCGGCCCGCTTCCGGCGAACGGATCATGAGCGGCTGGCAGCCGGTATCGACACGCATACGGACCTCGCGCGAGTGGGGATGGCGCGAGCATGTCAGCCGCCGCCGCGCGCCGCATCCGCTTCTTGCGCAAGGGCGGGTATCCGCGCCGCCGGGTGGCGGATTTCGATACCCGTGCGCGTACCGCCGCGCTTCGTTCAGCGCGTCGCACCCAGCGCCACGCGCAGCCGCTCCATCAACTGTGTGTAGTACCGCAGCACGTCGTCCTTCGGCACGACATTCGCCGTCGCGAAACGGTCCGACCACGCCGGCTTCCATTCATACGAGCCGTGCACGCTGCGATCGCCGTCGGGCGCCTGGACCAGCGAACGGATCCGCGCATCGCGGCCCGGGCCCGTATGCACGTCGAACAGCGCGTGGATGTACGTGTGATACGCGTCGTACACGTCGTCGTCGAACAGGTAGCGGTAGATATGGAACGTGCGGTCGAGGTCGCGCTTCGCGCGGATCACGTCGTCCGGCGAGATGTCCTTCCAGTAGCCGATCCACGTGTAGAAGCACAGCAGCGCATTGAGCTGCGGCGCGACCGCGTCGTACAGCGCGAGCCGCTTCTCGATCAATCGCTGGTTGGTCCACTGCACGAGTTCGAGCCGCTTCAGCCGGCGTGCGACGAGCCAGCCGAGGCACGCGACCGACAACGGCGTCAGCACGCCCAGCACGAGCTTGACGATTTCCAGCGAATTCCACGGATTGTTGATTGGCTGCATGAATGGCTCGACAAGAAATAACGCATTCGCGCCGACGCACGACCCGGCGCGCAGCGCCGCCTGCCCGATTGCGTCGACATTGACCGTTAGTTGCTTGCGCATCGAACGTCGCGCGACCACTCGGGCGACAGGTTCGAAGCAGCGTGATTCGTCAGTCTATCGGACGATTGTCACCGAGCCGTGACCGCTCGTCGACCCGTCGTCGTCGCGTGGCCATGCACTCGCGTCACGCTAGGTCGGGAGCGCCGACGTGAGCTTGACCTTCTGCATCGGGATGTCGGTCTTCACGCTCAGCACGCCCGGAATACGCGTGAGGGTTTCCATCTGGAAGCGCCGGTAATCGTCGATGTCGGCCGCGACGACGCGCAGCAGGAAATCGCAGTCGCCCGCCATCAGGTGGCATTCGACGACTTCCGGCATCTGCTGGACGGCCTCCGCGAAACGGTTCACCGATTCCGCGTCCTGCCCCTTCAGCCACACGCGCGTGAAGATCGTCAGCCCCTTGCCGACTTTCGCGGGATTCAGCACGGCCACGTATTTCTCGATCACGCCGGCTTCCTCGAGGAGGCGCACGCGCCGCAGGCACGGCGACGGCGACAGCCCGACCTCGTGCGCGAGCTCCACGTTCTGCATGCGGCCGTCGCGCTGGAGCGCGCTCAGGATCCGGCGGTCGATGGCGTCAAGTTTCATTGGCATCCGATTCCAAAAAATTTTCAAATCACGCGTTCAATGCCAAATTCTGAGAAAAATCTGGCCACAACGCAACCCGATTCGAGTCAAAAAAGCAGACAATTCCTCCCCCGAAGGAGGAGTAATGAGCAGTAGCGTTTCAACGTCGTCCGGGCTTCGCGACAAGCCCGCCTATGTCGCCGAGATGGGTCGCGGTTTGCGCGCGGCGCTGCCCGTCATGCTGGGTTTCGTGCCGTTCGCGCTCGTGCTGGGTGCGCAGGCCGCGCAGAAAGGGCTGAGCCTGTTCGAAGTGCCGATGATGACCGGCATGAACTTCGGCGGCGGCTCCGAATTCGCGGCGATCCATCTGTGGTCGTCGCCGCCGCACATCGCGCTGATCGTCGCGATGTCGTTCCTCGTGAATTCGCGCCACATCCTGATGGGCGCCGCATTCGAACCGTATATCCGCCGCCTGCCGCGCCGCCGCGCGTTCTTCGCACTGTTCTTCATGTGCGACGAAAGCTGGGCGATGTCGCTCGCCGACGCCCGGGCCCGCTCGGCCACGCACATCAGCGTGCCCTATTACGCAGGCATCTGCATGGGGCTCTACCTGACGTGGATCTCGATGACCACGCTCGGCGCGGCCGTCGGCCCGACGATCGGCAACATCGAGCAATATGGCTTCGACATGGCGTTCACGGCCGTGTTTCTGGTGCTGCTGCGCGGGATGTGGAAAGGGATGCGCGCGAGCCGCCCGTGGTTCGTGAGCCTCGTGGTCGCGGCGGCCACGCACCTGGCCGTGCCCGGCGCATGGTACGTCGCGGCCGGCGCCTGCGCGGGGCTGATCGCCGCGCTGCTGTGGGAGCCGCGCGATGCCTGATTTCCCGGATTTCAGTACGGTCGCGACGATCGTGCTGATGGCGTCGACCACCTATCTGTCGCGCATCCTCGGCTACGTGCTGCTGCGCAACCGCACGCTGAGCCCGCGGATGGCGTCGGTGATGGAGAACGTGCCCGGCTGCGTGCTGATCTCGGTGATCGCGCCGGCCTTCGTGTCGACGCGCCCGGCCGACCTGCTGGCGCTGGCCATCACGCTGATCGCGGCGACGCGCCTGTCGATCCTGCCGACCGTCATCGTCGGCGTCGTGTCGGCCGGCCTGCTGCGGCACCTGCTCGGCTGAGCGGTTCCGACCCGCCGCGCACACCCGCGGCACGAACACCGACGAACGGGCGCGCGATGCGCCCGTTTTCACATTCGCGCCCACCGCGCGACACGACGATCCTCACGCGGGAATGCTAGCCTTGTGGCTTGCGCCACGCTGCATTCCCCTCTCATTGCCCAACTCCGCGAGGATCGTCCCGATGCAAGAAACCCGCCCGCTGTTCGACCGCGTCCTGCTCACCAACGACGACGGAATCGACGCCCCCGGCCTTGACGTGCTCGAACACGTCGCCACGCAACTGGCGCGCGAAGTGTGGATCGTCGCGCCGGCGGAAGACCAGAGCGGCACGTCGCACTCGCTGAGCCTGCACGAACCGCTGCGCGTGCATCGCAAGGGCGAGCGCCGCTTCGCGGTGCGCGGCACGCCCGGCGATTGCGTCGCGATCGCGATCAGCCACCTGATGAAGGGCGCACGGCCCGACATCGTGCTGTCCGGCGTGAATCGCGGCGGGAACCTCGGCACCGAAACGGTGTTTTCCGGCACGGTGGGCGCCGCGATGACGAGCATGCTGGTCGGCGTGCCGGCCATCGCGCTGAGTCAGGCCTTCATCGATCGCAACGCAGTGCCGTGGGACACGGCACGCACGCTTGCGCCGGACGTCATTCGCCGGCTCGTGGCCGCGGGCTGGGACAGCGACGCGTGCCTGAACGTGAATTTCCCGCCGCGGCCCGCGCAGGACGTGCGTGGACTCAAGGTGACGAACCAGGGCGCCGGTACGCTGCAGGGCGTCGAGATCGTGTCGGGGCGCGACCCGCGCGACCTCGAGTATCACTGGCTGAAGCTCTCGCGCGCGCCGCGGGACGACGATGCGGATTCGGAAACGGTCGCGCTGGGTGACGGGTATGTCGCCGTCACGCCGCTGAAATTCGAGCGCACGCACGATCAGGCACTCGCGCAACTGCGGTCGCGGCTCGGCTGATCGCGTCGCTAGGCAAGCAAGCGGTCGCGGTGGTCGCGCAGGTGACATCTGCGCGCGGGTTCGCGGCCGCTTCACTGCATTACCGCTTCTCCGCTTCTCCGCTTCTCCGCTTCTCCGCTTCTCCGCTTCTCCGCTTCTCCGCTTCTCCGCTTCTCCGCTTCTCCGCTTCTCCGAGTCTCCGAGTCTCCGAGTCTCCGAGTCTCCGAGTCTCCGAGTCTCCGAGTCTCCGAGTCTCCGAGCCACCGAGTCTCCGAGCCACCGAGCCACCGAGCCACCGAGTCCCCGAGCCACCGCCTCAAGTCAGGTTCATTCCCCCGTCGAGCATCACGATCTCGCCCGTCACATAGTCGGACGCGACGAGCATCGCGACCGTCTGCGCGATGTCGTCCGGCGTCGCCGCACGTCGCATCGGCGCGCGCTCGCGCCAGAGCTGCTGCGCATCCGTCCAGTCGGCCGTGAGCGGCGTATCGACGAGCCCCGGCGCGACCGCATTGACGCGAATCGCCGGCGCGAGCGTTTTCGCGAGCAGCCGCGTCGTGTGATTGAGCGCGGCCTTCGCCGCCGCATACGGAATCGACGCACCTTTCGGCCGCACGCCCGCATGCGAGCTGACGTTCACCACGCACCCGGCCCGCCCGTGCGATGCCGCCTCGCGCAGCGCAGCCTCCGCCTCGGCGACGAGCCGGAACGGCGCGATCACATTGATCTCGTGCATCTCGCGCCACACGTCGGGCGTCGCCGCAGCGAGATCGTCATGCGGAATCACGCGGCTGACGCCCGCATTGTTGACGAGCACGTCGAGCCGCCCGTGCACGGCAACGGCCTCGCGGATCAACCGCACACGCTCGGTTTCGTCCGCGAGATCGGCCTGCACATAAGCTCCGCCGAGTTCGCGCGCCATCGCACGCCCCTCGTCGGCCGAGCGGCGCGAATGCAGGATCACCGCGTAGCCGTCTGCCGCCAGGCGGCGCGCGATCGCCGCGCCGATCCCCGACGTCGATCCGGTGACGAGCGCGACCGGCCGATGCACGCGCGATGCGCGCGGCTCGGCGACGGTTTCGGTTTCAGGTTCCGTTTCGGAAATCGGGGCAGACATCGGCGGGAGCGGCGCGTCCATATCGGGGAACCCTGTCAGTGGCGTTCCCGCATCATAAGCGCGACGACGCCCCATGACACGAACGTGACGGCGACCACCACCGGGATTGAACCGGTCAAGCCGAAGCGGCCGGCCGTCTGGTGCCGGATCCGTTCGATGCCGAGCCGGAGCGGCATGAGCGATCTGCCGGCCGGGACGGAAACCATCGCCTGCTGTCGCGCCCCGTTCGCGTGTGAGCCGCCGAAGCAGTCACCGCATTGGCGCATGGGGTCCCCGCCGCGCGGCCCAAGGACAGATCCCCGGGGCAGGCCGCTTCCTGCCCCGCAGCCGTGACCCGCACCGTCCCGTCAAATGAAGGGAAAGAGAAGCGGCCCGCGTCGCAGCGGGCCGCTTGCGACCGCTACTTGCCGGCCAGCGCCAGCGACGGCGCGAGCGCGCTGTTCGGATCCTGCCCGTTCCAGGTGCTCACCCATGCGTCGTTCGGCGTCGACCCCATCACGAAGTCGAGCGTGCCGCCGGCCTTCATCTCGTCGTACGTGATGTACGGCCGATGCAGCGGCGTGCCGTTCAGGCTGACCGACTGGACGTAGCGATTCACCGATGACGGCGCGCCGCCGCCGGCCGTATGCGCGGTCACCTTGAAGCGCCGCGTCGCACCGAACTTCAGGCTCTTGCCGTCCCCGCCGCCCGACGCCACCGGAATGTCGATCGTCGCCTCCTCGAACAGCGGCGTGCCGAGGTAGAACACGCCGCCCACCGGATTCAGCGAATAGATGCCGAGCGCGGACAGCACGTACCACGCGGACAACTGCCCGCAATCGTCGTTGCCGGGAATTGCCGCATCGCGCACGCGGCGCGGGTCGGCCAGCGCAGCCTTCAGGCTGTCGCCGCTGAGCAGCGCGCGATCGCCGGCCGTCAGCGTCAGCGAGTACATGTCGTCCATCACCGAACGCACGCGATCCTGCGTCTTCGACGGCATCCCCGCGACGTCGTACAGGTACGGCAGGTGGTTTGCCGGCTCGTTCCCCGCGAAGAACTGGCCGCTGCGTCCGGTCAGGTCCGGAAAGCCCTGGTTGTTGAGGAAGGTCAGCGGATTGGCCGGATCGAACGTGCGGTCGAGCTGCGCGATGAACTGGCTCTTGCCGCCGAGCAGCGCCACGAGGCCGGGGAAGTCGTGGAAGATGTTCCACGTATCGACCCACGAATTCGATTCGGAGAAGTCCGTCTTCTCGGCGGCCGTCGGGTCGAAGCCCGCGACCCAGTTGCCCTGCGCATCCTTCGGCTGCGCAAACTTCCAGCCGTTGTTCGGCACCGGGTTGAATACGTTGCGGTAGTTCTGGCTGCGCTGCAGGTACGGCCGGTAGTCGGCCGTGCTCTTGCCCGCCGCCTTGCCGACTGCTGCCGTCGCCCAGTCGTCGAACGAATAGTCCTGCGTCGTCGACACCGATGCGTTGTCGCCCGCGGTCACGTAGCCGCTCTGCCGGTACTGGTCGAAGCCGTGCGCGCTCGCGTTCTGCGTGGTCGTCAATGCAGTCCAGATGTCGTCGATGCCCGCGCTCGTCAGGTGCTTCAGGTACGCATCGGCGATCAGCGGGATCGACGGGTGGCCGGCCATCGTGAAGGTTTCCGTCTGCGCGAGCGGCCACACCGGCAGTTCGCCCTTGCCGTTCTGCCTGAACTGCGTGAGCAGCGACTTCACCCAGCCGTCGACGCGCTCGGGCTGCACCAGCGTCATCAATGGCGACTCGGCGCGGAAGGTGTCCCACAGCGAGAATGTCGACGAGTAGTCGAAGCCCGGATTCGCATGCTTGCTCGTGGTCGGCGGCGACGTCGTGCCGTCGTTGGTCGAATCGGTGCCGACGTAGCTGCCGTCCGCATTGTTGTAGACGGTCGGCGCGAGCATCGTGCGGTACAGCGACGTGTAGAACATCGTCCGCTGGTCGGCGCTGCCGCCCTTGATCCGGATCCGGTCGAGCGCGGCGCTCCACACGCGCTCGGCCGCCCCGCGCATCTGGTCGAACGACTTCGCGCCGACTTCCGAGGCAAGATTGGCCTGCGCATCCGCGACGCTCGACGGCGAGATGCCGACCTTCACCGTCACCGCGCCGCCGCTGTCGTTGCCGTCGGCGAACGTCAGGTAGGCCTTGAAGCCGTCCGCGCTGAATGCAACGTGCTTCGTATCGAACGGCTTCGAGAAACGCGCGACGAAATACGTCGGCTTGTTGTTCGCCCAGTTGTTCGTGATTTCCCAGCCGGCGATCGTCTGCGCATCGATCACCTGGATCTTGCCGCTCGCGGTCGAGCCGCCGATCGGATTGTCGATGCTGACGATCATGCTGCGCTTCTGCGCGGCCGCGCTCGGGAAATACGTGTAGCGATGCACGCCCGCATGCGTGGTGGCCGTCATCTCCGCGAGGATTTTCGCGCCCTGCACGTTCCACGGCGTGTTGCCGCTGCCGACCGGCGCCATCTTCACGCGGTAGTAGCCGGGGCTCGCGGTTTCGTCGTCGTGGCTGAACGACGCGTTGTAGGTGATCGACGAATCGGCGGCGACCTTCGCCAGCGTCGCGGTGTCGACCGGCGCGAGCGTCGGCAGGAACCGCACTTCGCCGCCCGAGCCGATGCCGGTGCCCGACAGGTGCGTATGCGTGAAGCCGGTGATGAACGGATCGTCGTACTGGTAGCCCGACGTGCGATCCCAGTTCCACGGCAGCGTGTGCGCGCCGCCGGTCGTGTCCGGCCCGAGCTGCACCATCCCGAACGGCACGGTCGCGCCCGGGTACACGTGGCCGTGACCGCGCACGCCGCTGCTCCAGTCCGCGTTGATGTCGAGATTCGCGGTACCGATCATCGGATCGACGCTGTGCAGCACCGACCGCTTGGCCGCGCCGCCGTTTTCGCCTTGATCGTTCTGATCGCCCTGGTCGTTCTGGTTGCCTTGATCGTTCTGGTTGCCCTGCACGTTCGACCGCTGCGCGAGCACGCTCGCATCCGTCGAACCCTGATCACCGCCGCACCCCGACAACACGGCAAGGCACCCGATACCCACCACATGACGTAGCTTCATCCGTTCGTCCCCCCTCTCTCTGCGTCGATCCTGTT
Source organism: Burkholderia sp. Tr-20390 (assembly GCF_017104595.1). Taxonomy (NCBI): domain Bacteria; kingdom Pseudomonadati; phylum Pseudomonadota; class Betaproteobacteria; order Burkholderiales; family Burkholderiaceae; genus Burkholderia; species Burkholderia sp. Tr-20390. Next base: position 82,975 of record NZ_JAAGPC010000013.1, read on the forward strand.
GGCAAGAACCGCTCGTTGATCTCCCTGGCCGTTACGGCGCGCTGGCCGCCAGCGGAAACGACGGCATCGCCGATGCGTCGGTGCCCCACGTCGTGGCGCTCGCGTCGGCCGTCATCGCGTACGACAGCTTCCCGCCCTTCGCGATCTGCTCGAGCGGCAGCCACGCGGTCGCGTACGGCGCGCCGTTCAGCTTCAACGACTTCACATAGAACGACGCAGCATCGCTGGAGCCTGCACCCGGCGCGACGATGTGCAACAGTCGGTAGCTGCCGTCCTTCTGCCCGACGCGCACCGTGATCTTCTCGAACTGCGGGCTCGACAGCGCGACACCGCTGACGCCCGGCACGACCGGATAAAGACCGAGCGCGGCCCATACATACCAGCCCGAGATCGCGCCGAGATCATCGTTGCCCGGCAGCCCGGCCGCGCCGGTGCCGAACTCGTTCGCGAGCGACGCATGCAGCACGCGCTGCGTATGCGACGGCGCACCGGCCCATGCGTAGACCCACGGCACGGCCATCGTCACTTCGTTGCCGACGTAGAAATACGGCTGCACGGTGCCGATGTTCAGGTGCGTGAAGAACGTGTCGAGCCGCTTGACGACCGGCACGCCGCCGCCCGCCTGCGCGACCACGCCGGCGAGATCGTGCGGCACGTACCACGTGTACTGCTCGGCATTGCCTTCCATGAAGCCGGTGCCATCGGTGACCCACGCGCCGGCCGCCGTCTTCGGCTGGATCGCGCCCCGGTCAAACAGGTTGTGCCAGTTGCCGCTCGACTTCAGCAGCGTGCCTGCCGTCGTCGTGTCGCCGAGCGCCGTCGCGAAGCGCGACACCGCGAAATCGCGCACCGCGTATTCGAGCGTGTTCGAGGCGGTCTGGTTGTCGCCCGATCCCGACGACGGCACGTAGCCGAGCCGGTCGTAGTCCGCGCGGCTGCCCATCACCGGCGTGCCGGCGCACGCGGCGCCCGGCGCCGTGCTGTTCTTCATGATCGACAGCGCGGCCTGCGTATCGAAGTTCGTCGCGCCGAACGCATGCGCGTTCGCGACGATGATCGAGCCCGCATCGCCCGGCATCACGGCCGTCTCGGTATTGAAGTACGCCCAGCGCGGGAACGCGCCGCACGCCTTCGCATCGAGCACGAGCGACTGCACGATGTCGCCGGTGCGCACCGGATCGAGCAGCGCCTGCAGCTGGATGAACGAGCGGTCGATGTCCCAGCCGGAGAAGTTCGCGTACATCGTGCGGCCTTTCTCGACCTGACGCGTCGGCGCGGCCGCTGCGCCGTTCGACGCGTAGAAGTCCGGATACTGGCCGTTCACGTCGTTGAACACGTTCGGGTGCAGCGACGCGTGATACAGCGCGGTGTAGAACTTCGTCTTGTCGGCGTCGCTGCCGCCGGTGACCTGGATCGCGTTCAGGCGCGCATTCCACGCGGCGCTCGCCGCGCGGCGCACGGTGTCGAACCGCCAGTTCCGGTTGCCTTGCGTATCCGTTTCCGGATTCTCCGCGCGCAGGTTCGCCTTCGCATTCGCTTCGCTGACGAACGAGATGCCGAGCTTCATCATCACGTCGGGATGCTTGCGGTCGACATTGAACGTCACCGTCACCGGGCTGTTGTTCGACAACGCCGGCTTCGACGCGAACGGCTGGCTGAATTCCGCGTAGTAGTAGACGGGCACCGCATGCCCGGCCCAGCAGAATCCGCCGCCCGCGATCGTGCCCGACAATGCGCGGTCGCCGACCTGGCTGATCGTGTCGCTCGTCGTGCCCTGCGCGCGGTTGTTCAGCACGGTCGGATCGATCGCAATCGTCGCCTGCTGGCCCTGCGCGAGCGCCGGATACGTGAAGCGCGCGAAGCCGGTGCGCACCGTCGTCGTCAGCTCGGCCTTGATGCCGTTGCCGAGCGTGACGCCGTAATAGCCGGCCTGCGCAGTTTCGTTCGCGTGAGTGAAGCTGGCCGGCGTGCCGGCGTCGCCAGGCGCGAGCTGCGGCATCACGTTCAGGTAGCCGCCGTTCGCCCAGCAGCCGGTGCCGCTCAGGTGCAGGATGCTGAATGCATTGATCGAGGTGTCGCCGTACCAATAGCCGCCGGAGAAACCGGAGCCGTCGCCCTTGCTGCTGTCGTATTGGGCGGTCGGTGTCATCGGGCTCCATTGCATCATCCCGAACGGGACCGTCGGCCCCGGGAACGTGCCGCCGCCGAGACCCGAGCCGACCGGGTCGGCCGGCTGGTCGGTCGCGTAGTCGGTGCCGATCAGCGGATTGACGTACTGCGCGACGTGGATGTCGGCGTTTTTCTTCGACGACTCGTTGCCGTTGCCGTTGCCGTTGCCGTTGCTGTTGTCGTTCTCGTTCTCGTTCTCGTTACCGTTGCCGCCGTTGCCGTCTTGATTGCCCTGCGACTGCGCGGCAGCCGACAGGTTCGCCGCGGCCACCGACGGTGAATCGCCATCACCGCCGCAGGCAGACAAGACCACGCACAGCGCCAGCAGCGCCGTTCCCAACCCCCAGTTCCTGGACATCGCCCGTCTCCGTATCGTTCTTGAATCAGGATGTTGATTCGAACTACTGAGCTTTAAATCAGGATGCTTTTGATGAATTCCGCTTGCCCGGCCAATCGGTCGAAAATCCCGGGTGCGTGTCGTTATTGCCGAATGCGCGCACCTGGAAACAGACGCGCCGGCATGTCGAAATACCGGCGCCCCGCAACGAACAATGCGCACAAGCGTGCCCAAATAAACGCGTTTTCTCTACCCCGTGTTTTTACGAATTTTTATTTCGTTTATCTAAACACGAGGTCATTGATTCGGTTTTTATGTGGAATGGAATATTGGATATGTGATTGGCAATTGTGGCTGACGCTGTGACTTGTTTCGACCGAGCGACGAAAATGTCCGAAAAAAATCTACAAATTTCGGACATTTATGTCGCATGCCTCGTCTGGGCGAGTCATCGAGCGACTTGAAGCGGATCGCGTCAGGCCTGCTTCGGCAGATCGACATAGTCCTCGAGCTCGCCGGCGATATAAAGCCGCTTGCCGAGTCGCGGGTATTCGCAGACGTCGTGTTCGAGCCGCTGCCCGCCGACGAGCAGCTCCAGCGGCGTATCGCCGGTGTTCTGCACCGTATGCGCTTCTCCGCCGCGCGGAAAGCCCAGAAAATCGCCCGGCCCGATTTCACTGGCGCGTTCGCCGATCGTGACCGCGCCCGTCCCGGACAGCACGTACACGAACTCTTCTTCGTACAGGTGACGGTGGTACTCGGCCGATTCGTGACCGGGCATCAGCGTGAGCAGGTGAACACCGAATTGCGTCAAGCCGGTCAGGTCGCTGAGTTGTCGCTTGAGACGAACGGCATTGGGATTCAGCGAATGCACCGCGCGCGTCGGTTCCATCTTCGCGATATCGGCGGCCTTCAGCAGTTCCCGGGGAAAGGGAGTCGACATGGGGATCTCGCAAACGTGAATTCTTTGGTTGAACGCGGCGCCAGCTTGGCGCGCGCAGCGGCCATTGTCCGACATTTTTACGCTTGTAGAGGTGTCGCGAACTCCGCCATCTCGCATGGCTAGCGCGCGCAATCGGCCAGCAGGTTCGCCAGCACCGACGCGCCTTGCGCGAGGTGCACCGGATCGGCATCTTCCGCTTCGTTGTGGCTCAAGCCGGCCTTGCACGGCACGAACACCATCGCGGAAGGCGCGACGTACGACAGGTTCACCGCGTCGTGCCCCGCGCCGCTGCACATCTCCTTGTACGGATAGCCGGCGGCAGCCGTTGCCTGCCGCACGCGCTCGACGCATTCCGCATCGAACACCACCGGCTCGTATTCGGCGATCGTCTCGACCTGCACGCTCGTGCCGCGCAGCGCGGTGCGCTGCATGCAGATCGCCTCGATGTCGGCGACCAGTTGCTGCAACGCCGCCTGCGACGGGTGGCGCACGTCGACGCTGAACCTGACCTTGCCCGGAATCGTGCTCGGCGAATTCGGCTGGCACGCGACATGGCCGACCGTCACGCGCGCATCGTCGTCGAAGGTGTGACCGTGCTCGACGATCGCGGCGATCATCGCGGCCGCCGCGCCCATCGCGTCACGGCGCACGCTCATCGGCGTCGTGCCCGCATGCGACTCGAAGCCGGTCACCGTGACGTCGAGTTCGTAGATGCCCTGCACGCCCGTCACGACGCCGATCGGCAAGCCGGCCTGCTCCAGCACCGGCCCTTGCTCGATATGCGCTTCGAAATACGCCTTCGGCATCTGCCGCTCGCGCGCGGGGCCGGCGAAGCCCGTGCGTTCGAGTTCGTCGCGCAGCAGCGCGCCCGTCTGCATGCACGGGCGATCCAGTGCGTAGTCGAGATCCAGCGCGCCGGCATAGACGGCCGAGCCCATCATGCCCGGCGTGAAGCGCGAACCCTCTTCGTTGGTCCACGCGACGACGTCGATCGGATGCCGCGTTTCAAGGCCGCGCTCGTTCAGCGTACGAATCGCTTCGAGGCCCGCGAGCACGCCATAGACGCCGTCGAAGCGGCCGCCGAGCGGCTGCGTGTCGAGATGGCTGCCGCACGTCACGGGCGGCAAACCCGGTTCCGTGCCCGGCCGGCGCGCGAACACGTTGCCGATCGGATCGATGCGGATTTCGCAACCGGCTGCTTCGCACCACGCGATGAAGCGGCGCCTGCCGCGCGCATCGTCGTCGCTCAGCGCGAGCCGGCAGCTGCCGCCGTGCGCGGTCGCGCCGATCGTCGCCATCTCCATCAGCGAATCCCACAGCCGTTGCTGGTTAACGAGAATCATCGTGACCGCTCCTGAAAAGCACCGAGCATATACACTCGACCCAATAAGAAAAATCCAAGATTTCGTTGTGGTCGATAACTTTTTCTTGTCACCCGGCGTTCGGCCCGGCAGCCCGCGCTTCCTTAATATTCGGATCGGTCATTCATGAAGCTCAAGCAGCTCGATGCGTTTCTCGCGGTCGCCGCGCATCGCACCATTCGCGGCGCGGCGCGCGCGCTCGGCGTCACGCAACCGGCGATCAGCAGCATCGTGCGCGAGCTCGAACTGGAACTCGGCGTGCCGCTCGTCGTGCGCAGCGTAAAGGGAATTGCGCTGACCGATTACGGCAGCGCGTTTGCGATTCGCGCGCGGCTGATCGTCGAGGAGATCCAGCGCACGCGCGACGAAATCGAGCAGTTGCGGCTCGGCACGACCGGCTCGGTGTCGATCGCGGTCAGCCCGACCGTCGCGCTGACGCTCCTGCCGCGTGCATTCACCACGTTCTCGCGCGAGCTGCCCGGCGCGACGCTGAACGTCGACGATGCGCTGACCGCGACGGACCTCGCGCGACTGCGCGACGGCTCGCTCGACTTCATCGTCACGCATCAGTTGTCGAACGCGATACCGGACCCCGACGAATTCGCGAGCATTCCGTTGTTCCGGACGGCGTTCGCGGTCGTCGCGAGAAGCCGGCATCGGCTCGCGCGCGCCCGCTCGCTGCGCGAGCTCGTCGATGCGCAATGGTGCGTGCCGCGCTACGGCGACGAGGGAGACGATCTGGTGCGCTCGATCTTCATGCCGTTCGGCATCGACGTGCCGAAGCGGGTAATCCACTGCCCGTCGTTTGCCGCGACGCTCGGGCTCGTGTCGCAAACGGATGCGCTCGGCGTGTTCGCGCGGCCGCTCGCCGACGTCGAACGCAAGTCACGCGGCATCGTCGCGCTGGATCTTGCCGAGCCGATGCCCGCGTTGACGGTCGCGATCGTGATGCGGCGGCATGCGTTGCTGACGCCTGCCGCGCTGCATTTCATCGAGTGCCTGAAGGGGGCGGCTGCAACCGTTCAGGGCACGGATGGCGCATGATGCTCAGCGCACGTGCACGCCGCGCAGCTCCGTCAGCAAGGCCACGAGACGATCGATGTGCGCGTCTTCGGTACGCCACGACGACACGCTGATCCGGAACGCCGGCCGCCCCTGCCACACCGTCGCACCGAACCACACGTCGCCCGACGCCTGCGCGGCCGCGAGGATCGCCGCCGTTTCATCGTCGGTGCCGGCGCGCACGAGCACCTGGTTCAGCACGACGCGGTTCAGCACGTCGTAGCCGGCCGCACGCAGGCCGTCCGCGACCCGCGCCGCCTGCGCGCAATGCTGCTCGACCATCGTGGCCACGCCGGCGCGGCCGAGCGAACGCAATGCAGCCCATACGGGGATGCCGCGCGCGCGCCGCGAGAATTCGAGGTTCAGGTTCTTTTGCGCGTCCTGCGCGCCGCTCAGGTACACGGCGTCGCTGTTCATCGCGGTCGCGAGCGCGGCCGCGTCGCTGCAGATCACCATCGCGCCGTCGTACGGCGTGTTGAGCCACTTGTGGCCGTCGGTGGTCCAGCTGTCCGCGCCGTCGATGCCGTCCGTCAGCGCGCGCTTCGACGAGGCGCGGGCCCACAGGCCGAACGCGCCGTCGACGTGCACCCACGCACCGGCCGCCTTCGCGGGCGGAATCAGCGCCGCGAACGGATCGAACTCGCCCGTGTTCACTTCGCCGGCCTGCACGCAGAGGATCGTCATGTCATCGAGCGCCGGCAGCTGTGCCGGGTCGATCCGGCCGTGCGTGTCGACCGGCGCGACGATGAGGCGCTTCATCCCGAAACCGAGCACGCGCAGCGCCTTCTTCACCGTGATGTGCGCAAGCTCGGAGATCACGACCTTCACTTCGGGCGCGCCGATCAGGCCGTCCGCGTCGACGTCCCAGCCCTTGCGCGCGAGCAGCGCGCGCCGCGCGGCCACCAGCGCGACGAGCGTGCAGGCCGTCGCGCTCGTGCCGAAACCGACCGCGCTGCCCTCAGGCAATCCGAGCACGTCGACGACCCAGCGCGCGGCCTGGCGCTCGATCGTCGCGGCGACCGGTGAATTCGCATAGGACGACGCGCACTGGTCCCACGCGAGCATCAACCGCTCGGCCGCCGCCGCGGCCGGCAGCGTGGCGCCGATCACGAAACCGAAGTAGTTCGGGCCGTTCGACGCGACGGTCGCAGGCGTGCCGCGCTCGTCAAGCAGGCGCAGCACGTCGTCGGCGGGGCGGCCCGTATCGGGCAGCGGCTCGTCGAACGCCGCCAGGCCGGCCAGTGCGGCCGCGTCGGGAAACGCGCGCCGCTCGTTCGGCGCGGCCAGATACGCGTGCGCGCGCCGGTCAGCGTCGGCCAGCAATGCAAGTTCGTCCATGTCGGTTGCCTCGGTGTGAGTCAGAGTTGCAAAAGATCGCGGCCGAGCTGCTGCAGCGCGCCGTCGATCCGCTTGTAGTACGTGAACTTGCCGACGCGGGTCGCCTGCACGAGCCCGGCATCCGCGAGGATGCGCATGTGGCGCGTGGTCGTGGCCGGCGCGATGCCGAGCTTCTCGGTGATGTACGTGCAGCACACGCCGAGTTCGTCGACATCGCCGTGCGGCTGCGGCGGGAAATGCTTGCGCGGCTGCTTGAGCCAGCGCATCACGGCCAGACGGCTTTCGTTGGCCAGTGCGCTGATACGGGTGACGTCGTCCATGGGTTCGGTTTCATTTAACGTTTTGAATATTAGCCAAATGACGAAATATGGGCAATCGGTTTGCCAGGAGATTCTCGCGACGGCAGCGGTGCCCGCACCCAGCATAGGTTACGTCTTTACGCTTCAGCGACTAAGACAGTTCTGGGGCGCCGATACGCGAGTGCCGTTCAGATCACCTGCAGCAAGCAACGACACAGATCGAGATCGCGATGATCCCGGCCAGTGCCGTCTCAACCGATCGCGGGCCGGGTATCGGCGTTTCCTCCGTCATCAAAACTGTGCCGTGACCTGAAAACCCACTGTCACTCGTGCCGTCGGGAATCCGGATGGCTTGTAGATCGGTGTACCGGCAAACAGGTCGTAACCGTAGGCGCCCAATCGAGTCGCGACGCTGCCCTTCACGCCGATCACGGCGCCGGCCAGCTGCGTGCCGACGAGTGTGATCGGCTGCGGGCCCCACACGCGGCCGTAGTCGATGCCCGCATATACCGCCTGCCCGGTTTGGCCGATCGGCGCCTGCAGTTCGTTACGCCAATAGAAGCCACGCGAGGCGGCCAGCATGGTTTCCCCGTCGAATCCGCGCACTGTGTAACGGCTGCCGATCGTCAGGTCATCGATGTAGTACAGCGTATTGCCCGTGTACTGGCCATGGAACGTCGTCACGTAGCGGAACGGCTGCTGCGCGATGACGAATGGCACCGACAGGTTCGCGTCGAGCACGGCCATCTTGTAACGGTAGGTCGGGCCACCGTCGCCGGCCAGGATGTCGTCCTGTGCACCGAACGCGCCGATGCCCTGCCGGTACGCAAGCGTCCCGTCGAACTGCGCGTTGCCGAAATAGTGGCGATCGGTCAGGCCAAATTCGACGAATGTGTTGTTGCGGCGCTGCTGCGGAATCTCCGTGTCCTCGATAAAGCTCTGGCCGAAGCGGCGCGAAAGCCGGAATTGTGTGCCAAAGACGTCGTTCTGGCTGCGTGACAACACGCGGTTCAGCTTGAAATCGACCGTCTTCGAATTGCCGCTCGCGATGAACGTCTGATTCACGCCAGCGATTTGCTGGTAGTACGTGTTGGTGTACGCCGATAGTGTGGCGGTCCAATAGCCCCACGGGATCGAGTAGAAGCCGTTCCAGCCATGCGAGCCGAGTCGCTTGTCGCCGAATTCCAGATCCTGGCTCACGCCAATGTTGAAGATATCGTTCAGGCCAAGGGGATTGTCGATACCGAGCGACAAGTTGCCCTGAAGGCGGCCCGTCGCGCGCGTGCCCGAGTTGTCGATCGAAGCGACGACCGTCCAGGGTTTAGTGCGCTTTACGTCGAGCACCACGTCGCTTTCGCCGGGAACGTCGGCTGGGACGATCTGCATCGATACGTCCTGGCTCGTCACGCGCTTCATCTGTTCGAGGCCTTGTTCGAGGTCGCGCAGGTTCAGTAGTTCGCCGTCGCGAGTCGGAAAGGCGGTTTTCCACGTACCGCGGAGCTTCTCGTCGGCAAAATGCACATGGCGGATTACGCCAGGGATCAGTGAAAACTTGAGGGTGCCAGTCGACAGATCCTGTTCGGGCAGCAGCACGCGCGTCGTCACATAACCGCGCGCCAGGATCGCTTGCGACAAGCCTTTGACGAGCAAATCGAGACCCTGTTTGCCAACGCACTCGCCCACGTAGTGCCCAATCCATTCACGCGCGAATGCGAAGCGATCCATCGGCAATGCCGACGCGCCTTGCGATTTCAGGGAAGCAGGCAGCGCATCGGGTACTTCGAGTACGAAACGCTCGATCCGAAAGCAAGGCGTTTCAGAAGGCAGCGTTGGATACTCAGCACTTCGCACCACTTCCGATCGCACCCCGGGCGCGGAGACTACCCGTTCACGCTCTCGTGCCTCTTCCTGCTGTCGGGTTTGCTGGTCGTTGCCCGGAATGATGAGACGGGGAGCTTCTTGCGCCGACACTGCCATTGGTATCAGCCATGCGGCCGACAGCAGGACGGCCGGGGTACGGATTGTCATAGATGTGGTGTTCTTAGTTCGATCTTATGGCTTGGGTGCAAGGTGTCCCGGAATCCAAACCCATTCGGTGCCGCTCCATTTCCAAAAGCCCATAACCCAGATCGTGCTCGACCAAGAGGGCAACACGGGTTCCATTTCAGGCTTTGGCGGAGGACGCGGTGGGGCTCCTGGTGGGGCCGTCTCACATGCTCCCAATGATGCCAACATTGCGAGCGACATAACCGATAACCAGAGTTTTGACTTCATTGCTATGCGCCCCAGAAGCGTATTTGCACAACGATCCGTTCGCACCATATGTTCATAGAGGGCTTTGCCAAAATCCTATTCAGACTCGTTGCGCTTCCCCATTGCCGGCCACCAAGGATTGGATATCAATATCCATCGAATCTCCGCCTTTCCTTTCTTCGACTTAAGAAGATCGATCGGTTTGTTTCTTCCTGCGGCAGGCATCTTGTAATCCAACCACGGAAGTGAATCATCCTTCATGCACCCCCAAATAACAATTGCAATATCTGAATCAGAAACTCGACGAGAAAGCTCTCTCGTTACATCATTATCAATCCATTCGGCCTTCATAATCTTAACAACGTCTTCCCATCCCTTTGGAAAATCGTCCATTTCAGTGTTTTCCCAATGACTTGAACGAAACCAGGTTGACACCCCCAGGATTTTGAGCAGATGGTGCCAAAATTGCCTGATACCCTTGCTGCCTCGCCCAATTGCTAATGGCTTGCGTCGCGTCATAAGAAGTACCTCCGTGACTCGGCTGAGTGATCTGATCCAGCGTCACCCCTAATGCTTGGCGTGCGGCCGGATCGGTCAGATCCAGTACATTATTTATTACAAAATTCTTGGTTACCAAAACCTTACCATTAAGTGCAGTATAGCTAGTCACCTCGTCATATGCCGTTTGCGGCGAGGTCGAGGTATAAACTGCGCCAACCCCTTTCTGGGAATATCGGTGATTTAAATCAACGTTGCCATCAAAGAGATTCCACGTATCTTCAGTATACTTCGGCAACTGATAACGGTAGAGAGGCCCCGAATATTCTGCGCTGCTTGAGCCGTTATAAGTACCCTTCGCCCAAGCGTTAGCGGCAGCAGCCGCATCGATTGCGCGGCCGGCGATCACTGTTTGAACCGCAGCGCCGCCGAGGTTGAGCGCACCGTATACCAGTGCCGCTCCCGTCGGGCTCATACCGAGGCTTTCCAAGGCTTGCTCACCATAGGTCGGCGTCAAATTGCCCGACATCATCTGGGTGAAGCCTGACTTTGCATAGTCGACCGCGCCTACCGCAATGGCCGCACCCAGCGCACAGCCCGCCACTGACGCGCATCCGCCCGTCACTGCGCCTGCCGCAACCGCCACGCTTCCAACGCCCTGAACGGCACCCACAAGACGATTGGAGACCTGGTTTCGATCGTAGGTGTCAGATAAGCGGTCCAGGTCTCCATAGCCGTCGAATGCACCGGCTTTCTTCAGTACGTTTTGTTCGTACGTGTACTGCGCGCCGTCGCTTTGAATCTTTTGCAACGCGGCCTTATTCGGGTCATTGTCCGGAATATTGTCCGCACAATGCACGAGCGCACATTCGGCGGCTGCGAGTCTGTACTGCTGCTCGGGGCTTTGCCCTTTCTGAAGCTGCTTGAGCTTGTCCGCTTCGCTCTGGTGAAGTTGCCGATTGTAAAGTTCGTTGTTGCTGGCCGACCCCGCTCCGGCGAGAGCGCCCGACGAGCCACCACCCGCGAGTGCACCGCCCGCGGCACCGCCGGCTGTCGCCACGATCTCGTTCAGAGCCTTCCGCGCAGCGGTTTGCGCGTCCAACGGCAACTGGCTTACCGTCTGATCAATGATTGGCTGCGCCAGAGACTGCAACACGTCTCCCGCCAGAGAACCTGCAATCGCCCCGCCAACGTTCCCGCCTGACAGCGCAGCCCCGATTGCCGCCACCGCCGCGTGCAACGCGTCACGACCGGCACCACCTTCGCCGAACAAGGCCTTCATCTGCGGACTGCTATTTTCGAGCTGCGTCGCCGCTTCCGCTACGGCGAAAGTTGCGGCCTTGCCGAACGCCTGCGCGAACGCCAGATTGTTCTGAACCTTCTGCAGGTTGAACGTATTCTCAACTGTCTGGTTCGCGTTTGCCGTATCGCGCGACAGGCCGGCCGTGCTGTCCGTGCCGTTCTGTTCGTCCGCCTTCACGACGATCTTTGCCGGGCTCACCGCAGCGTGCGTGACACCGCTTGCGTTGTCGCCCGTCTGCGCGAAGCTCGGCCCGCCCGACGTCGAAAACCCTTCCGACGAACCCGAATACGACATCTTGTTCTGGATGTCGGTAAAACCGAGGCTGCCAGTCGTCAGCGTATTGCTGTCGGCAGGTGCGGCGCTCGCGATCTGTGCGCCGTTGAGCTGCGTATGGCCCGCCACGTTGACATCTAACCCTTCCTTGCCAGCCACGATGCCAGTTTGCTGGTTCACCGACGCATAATTCGCGTCGATGCTGGTGTGGCCGATCGATGCGTCGACGCCACCACCGTAGCCAAACGTAAAGCTACCGCTCACCCCCGTGTTGTGCTGGTTGCTGCTGTAGTTCGACGTATCCTGAAGACTCGTCATCGTCAGGTCACCGCCGACATCCACCTTGACCTTATCGCCCGACACCCGCGCGCCCGACAGCGTCGTGTCGCCGCCCGACTTCATAGTCAGGTTGTTGCCAGCCGCCACCGTCGTGTTGGTCTGCGTGACGCTGTCCCCGTTGCCTTGACCATGTGCGTTCGAGCCGTTAGCAAAAACGCTGATCCCCGTGTTCTTGCCCACCCCGATCGCGACGCCTGCATTCCAGCCGGTCGAACTGTTCGAACTCGTGTTCTGCTCCGTACTCTGGGCGCTTTGCAGCGTAATCGCGTTGTTGGCATCGAGCGCAACGTTCTTGCCGAGCACCGACGCTCCGGTCATCGCAATGTTCCCGGTACCCGCCTGGGCGTTTCCGTTCGCATCCGGCGTGCCGGTCGCGATAATGGATACGTTGCCGTTACCGATGATCGACGAACCTTTCGCATCCGAGATCGATGTCGTCGAATTGCTGCTGCTATGGCTCGATCCGATGCTTAGCTGCACCTGAACACCCTTTGCGGCATCGCTCACGTTTCCGTTCGACAGGGCATTGGCGGCATCCTTGATCCCGCCACGGTTCTGGTATGCCTGTTCGGCTGCCGCCACGGCTTGCACCGCCGCGAGGCGCGAATCGCCCGACTGCTGGCCCTGGCGGACCGCGCCCGCCATCGACTGCCCGAGCCCGACGAGACCGCCTCCCAATCCGACGCTCAATCCCGATTGGCTGAACTGTTGCGACTGCGCGTCCTTGTACGTGTCGTACGCGGCATTCACGGTCACGTTCTGAGCAGCGATTCCGACATCCTGTCCAGCAACAATCGTGCTACCCGTAATCGTCGCATCCTTGCCGGCCTGGATCGTGACATTGCCCTGCGATGACCCGATCACACTCCCGTTATTCGTCACCGAGCTGGTTTGGTCTTGCTGTGCGGTCGAGCGCGAACCGACCGTCACCGACAGGCCGCCATTCGTGAGCAGGCCCGATTCCTTCTTCTCGTAGTAGCTGGACGACTGAGTCGTATCTTGTGATGTCTTGATATTGACGTCGCGCTTGGCCTGCAACGTGACGTCGCTCGTACCCACGACGTTGCTGCCGGTCACGTTGATGTCGCGGTTGCTGACGATGTTGATGCCGTCAGCTGATACTGTGCTGCCCTGGCTATAGGTCGCCGTCTGGTCGATCCCGCTCGCGATCTTCGCGCCGCTCACCACATTGCTGTGGCTGTGCGTTTCGTGCGAATTCAGCTCGTGCGCCTCTGTTGCCGCGCCGATATTCACATCGCCGCTCGCCATCAGATTCGCATTGCCTTTATCCAGGCTGACCGTGCTGCCACTGATCGTGAGATCCTTGCCCGACGCAAGCGTGACTGTGTCGCCGCCCTTGAGCGTCGTGCCGGTGAGCACCTGATCCGACGTATGCAGCGTCTCGGCGTAACTGCCATGACTATCGCTGCCCGAACTGTTGCTGTTCACTGTCGAGGTCGCGCTCGCCGCGCCTAGCGTGACGTTGCCTTTGGCCGCGATCGTCCCACCCTGGCCGAGGTCAATCTGCGCGCCGCGCGCAGTCAAATCGCCGCCGACTCCGATGCTCGATTGTCCGCCGACGCTAACCGAACTCCCGACTACCTTGTTGATGTCGGTATTCGACACGCCATTGGCCCGCTGCACGATCTTGTGCTCGCCCGTCTGCACCGCACCGAGATCCCAGTTACCGCCGACGTTCATGCCGAGATTGCCGCCGACCGACAGGTTGCCCGCGTTCTGCTGGAAGTTGCCGCCCGTCGTGATCGACGCATCGCCCGCCACGTCGAGTTTGGCGGTCGGCCCGAGCGTGGTCACCACGCTCGTCGCGCCGTCGCGGCTCACCCGCGTGTTCGTCTTCGTCCCCGTATCGAGAATGAGGTCTTTCCCGGCATCGAGCTGCAGGCTGCCGGCCTTCACGTTCGCCGACG
>NZ_JAAGPC010000138.1:0-23195 GCF_017104595.1 Burkholderia sp. Tr-20390
GCGCATCGGCGGCGACGGGCGACGACACCGCACCGCCGCGTGCGGCGATGTCGGCTTCGTGCGCGGCGACCACGGCGCGCGCGAGCGGATGGTCGCTCTGGCGCTGCACCGCCGCCGCGAGCGCGAGCGCTTCGTCATGCGGCACGTCGACCGCTTCGAACGCGGTCACGGACGGCTTGCCTTCGGTCAGCGTACCGGTCTTGTCGAACGCGATCACGGTCGTGCGCTGCGCGAGTTCGAGCGCCTGCGCATCCTTGATCAGCACGCCGTGCCGGGCCGCGACGCCCGTGCCGGCCATGATCGCGGCGGGCGTCGCGAGGCCGAGCGCGCACGGGCACGCGATGACGAGCACCGCGACCGCGTTGAGGATCGCGGTTTCGGTACCGGCGCCGGCGATCAGCCAGCCGACCAGCGTCAGCAAGGCGATGCCGAGGATCGCCGGCACGAACACCTCGCTCACGCGATCGACGAGCCGCTGGATCGGCGCCTTCTCGGCCTGCGCGGATTCGACGAGGCGGATGATGCGTGCGAGCGTCGTCTCCGCGCCGATCGCGGTGGTTTCGACGACGAGCGCGCCTTCGCCGTTGATCGAGCCGGCCGTGACGGGGTCGCCGTCGTCCTTCGGCACGGGCAGGCTTTCGCCGGTGATCAGCGATTCGTCGATGTGCGAGCGGCCCGACACGATCCGGCCGTCGACCGGCACGCGCTCGCCGGGACGGATGCTGACGCGGGTGCCGACGCGTACCTGCGCCAGCGGCACGTCGCGCTCGACGCCGTGCTCGACGACGCGCGCGCGGTCGGGACGCAGCGCGTTCAGCGCGCGGATCGCGTCGGTGGTCTGGCGCTTCGCGCGCGACTCGAGCCACTTGCCGAAGCGCACCAGCGTGACGATGACGGCCGACGCCTCGAAATACAGGTGGCCGGGATGCAGGGGGGCGCGCAGCAGCATCCACAGGCTCAGCCCGTACGCGGCCGACGTTCCGAGCGCGACGAGCAGGTCCATGTTGCCGGTGCGCGCCTTCACCGCATGCCAGGCCGCGCGATAGAAGCGCGCGCCGTAGCCGAACTGGACGATCGACGCGAGCATGAGCTGGAGCCAGCCGGGCAGCATCAGGTCGATGCCGAACGGCGCGACGAGCATCGGTGCGACAAGGGGCGCGCTCAGCACGGCAGACCAGATCACGAGATCGCGTTCGCGAATCGCTTCGAGGTGCTTGCGGGTGTCCGGGTCTTGCGCGGGGCTGGCCGGTTGCGCGTCAGCCCCGGCGGTGGCACCGGCCGATGATGCGGCGGAGAGCGACGCGCGGTAGCCGGCTGTGGTGACGGCTGCGATCAGCGTGGCGGCGTCGAGCGCGCCGGCGCCGTGCACCGACGCACGCTCGGTTGCGAGATTGACGGAAGCGCGCGCGACGCCCGGCACGGCGGCCAGCGCTTTTTCGACGCGTCCGGCGCAGGATGCGCAGGTCATTCCGCCGATGTCGAGTTCGAGATCGGCGGAGGCGGTGGAGGCTGCCGGCGGGATCGCGGCGCCGGCCACCGGCGTCGCGCCATAGCCGGCTTGTTTCACGGCTTCGGCGAGTTGTACGGCGGTCACATCGGGCGTGGCGTCGACGGTAGCCCGTTCGGTCGCGAGATTGACCGACGCGCGCGTGACGCCCGGCACCTTCGCCAGCGCCTTTTCGACACGCGATACGCAGGACGCGCACGTCATCCCGTCGATCTCGAGTTCGACGCTGGCGGGCGCGGCAGGCGACGAAGGTGCGAACGCGGCGACGCCGGCCTCCGTTACCGTCGGCGTCGCGCCGTAGCCGGCCTGCTTCACGGTGTCCACCAGCTGCGCGGCGGAAACGTTCGCCGCGGCATCGACGGTGGCCCGCTCGGTCGCGAGGTTGACCGACGCGCGCGTGACGCCCGGCACCTTCGCCAGCGCTTTTTCGACGCGCGACACGCACGATGCGCAGGTCATCCCGTCGATATCGAGTTCGATGGTGGTGCTGTCGGCCGGAAGCGGGTGGCGGGGCGTGGAAGCGGCTGCGGCCATCGGCGCGGGCGATGCTTCGACAGGATGGGCATGCGGCGCCGCGGCGTCTTCGAGCAGCGGGTCGCGCACGGCGGCGCGATAGCCGGCTGCGTCGACCGCCTCGACGAGTTGCGCGGCTTCGACCGTATCGTGCGCAGTCACCGTCGCCGTGTGCGTGTCGAGGTCAACTACCGCCTCGACGACGCCCGGCACCGCGGCCAGCGCCTGTTGCACGCGGCCCGTACAGCCGCCGCAATGCATGCCGTCAATGCTCAGCTCGGTCGTATGCAGCGCTGCGGAGGCAAGTGATTCAGTCATGTCGGATTCCCTGAATGCGCGGCTCATGCCGCCAATGATCCCAGTATCAACATTCCCATAATGGTAAGGTCAAGGGGAACGTGATGCATGCGATGCAAGGGGGGCGGATCGGCTCAAGGCCATCCCTGTTCACAGGGTGCCACGGCTCTGAAAAAGCGAACGCCCGGCTTCTGCGAGGAAAGCCGGGCGTCACGTGCTTGCACGCGATCGCGTGGTTACGCGCAGAGCTTGGCGCTGGCGAGACGGTTCAGGCTGACGCCTTGTTCGGCGGCCTGGATCACCAGCGCGCGGTGAGCCTGCGGCGGAATGCGGACCTTGAATTCACCGCTATAGGTTCGGTCGGCGATCGGTTCGGGCACCTTTTCGCCGTTCGCGGTCATGTCGCGCACGACATCGGCGACGAGCCGGCGGATGCCGGCGAGGGCGCCTTCCGGCGTCGCGTCGAGCCACGAAAGAGACGGGAACTCCGCGCACAGGCCGACGTGCTCCCCGTCCTCCGGGGACCACGTTACGCGGTACGTAAAGTGGTCTTGAGTCATGAATTCTGTTCCTTCAGTCGGTCGATCGCGTCGAGAACCTGCCGCACCTGATAGGCCTTGGCTTTCCCGCGATCATTCTGGATATTCACTCGAGGATCGCCTTGCCACGGTGTCTTGAAAATGGCATGGCTTGAACCGGATTGGCGGGCCTGGCCGAAGTGTGTCTCGCAGACCTTGAACAGATCGCTGAATCGCACATTCGCGGGCTCGCGCCTCATTTGCTCGAGGATCTTCCAATCGCTTGCCATGCCAAATGGTGTCAATAATGACACCATTTGTCAATCCAGATGGCAACTCGATCACCGCTAAGACCGATCCGAAGTCGGCCGACATCGGATCGATGCCGCCCCAATTTTCCTGAAGATCCGGCGAAACATTTGGGACCGGTCAGCCCGCGGATACGCGCCACCCGCTAATCGGCATATTGGGGGATGCCCTGAGGCGCTATGATACCGGCCTGACATCAGCGCCCACCGTTATGAACCGTAGCGAGACGGTTGTCCGGGCAGGCTGGGGTGCCTTGCTTTCGCCATTCGCAAGTCGAACAAGGCGTTGACTGAAAAGAACGATATTCGGCCAGTAATCGATGATTGAAAACCAGCAGGAATCAGTTTCTCTGCGGCGCGCGTGCGCGTCGCTCGCCATCATGGCGTTGCTAGCGGGGTGCGCGTCGCAACCGGACGCCATCCAGCGGAAAACCGGCTGGATGCGCGCGGAAGTCGCCGACTCCTATGTCTACGCGTATCCGCTCGTGCTGATGGACGTCGCGAAGGAAGCGGCGACGGGCGGCGACGGCGCGCAACCGGGGCAGGCGCCGCTCAACACGCTGCGCCATGCGCAGGCGCTGCCGCCCGTCGGCGCGGTCAATCCGCCGCTGCCGGGCGTCGACACGCTCGACTCGACCGGCTGGCTCGACGTCGCGACCGAACCCGTGATCGTCACGTTGCCCGACACGCGCGGCCGCTACTGGGATGCGCGGGCACTCGACATGTGGACGAACGTGCTGTGGTCGTCGTCGAGCGTGGCCGCACGCGGGGCACGCGGCGGCGCGCGATCGCAAACGATTGCCTTCGCCGCGAAGGACTGGCAGGGCACGCTGCCGAAGGGCGCGGTCCGGATCGACGTGCCGTCGGCCAATGCGTGGCTCGAAGTCCGGCTGCAGACGAGCGGCGGGCGCGACCTGACGAACGTGAAGAAACTGCAGCGCGCGATCCGCGTGGTGCCGCTGTCCGTCTACACGGGCGCGGCGCGCGGCGCGTCGGTCGCGGTGCATGCGGGCAGCGCGCCGTCCGAAGCGGTGGGCGGCGGCACGCCGGCCGAGCAGGTGGCCGCACTCGATCCGAAGGCGTTCTTCACGCGCTTCGCGCAGGCGCTGCAGGACAACCCGGCGCCGGCCGACGATGCGCACGCACAGGAACTGCTCGGTGACATCGGCGTGTCGGCCGGCTACCCGGTGCTGTGGACGGGCGACCGCCTCGCGGCCGCGACGGCCGGCGTCGCCGAGGCGCGCGCGCGGCTCTCGACCCCGCCGTCGAACCTGCTGAACGCGAACGGCTGGAGCTGGATCGGCGATACGGCCGGCAAGTACGGCCAGGACTACACGCTGCGCGCGTACGCGGCCTACACGCAGTTCGGCACCGCGACGCGCGACGACGAAACGCTCGCGGTCGTCCGCGTCGACAGCGACGGCCATCCGCTGAACGGCGCGAACCGCTACGTGCTGCATTTCGCGCCGGGCGCGCTGCCGCCGGTGCGCGCGTTCTGGACGCTCACACCCTATTCGACCAACGGCGCGCTGCCCGACGTCGGGTCGGCACGTCGCTCGCTCGGCGATCGCGACCGGTTGCGCCGCAACCACGACGGCTCGATCGACATCGTCGTGTCGGCGTCGCCGGGCGGCACGCATGCGGCCAACTGGCTGCCGGCGCCGCGCGCCGATTTCGCACTCGCATTGCGCCTGTACGCGCCGAAGCCGCAGGCGAGCGACGGGTCGTGGATGCCGCCCGTCATCGTCCGGAAATGAACGGATGACCGGCGGCGCTGTCCGACCGGCGGGCGCGACGGCGCCCGAACCCCGTACCGTCCCCTCCTGAGCCTATACTTTCGGGATAGCGTGCGCGGCCGCCCGGTTCTCCGGCGCGGCCCGGCATTCCATCCCGAGGCATTCAAGCATGGCAAGCGCAGACAAAGAAACCGTACCCTCGACCCTCCATGCCCTCGGTGGCGTTACACGCTCGCGCCGGGCCCGGCGCATCGGCATCGGCCTGCTGATCTTCATCGTTTTATTCGGACTGCTCGGGTTCTTCGCGGCGCCGCCGCTGATCCGCCATATCGCCGAACAGCAGTTGAGCAAGCAGCTCGACCGGCCCGCCACGATCCAGCGCATCGCGCTGAACCCCTACACGCTGAACCTCGAAGCCGACGGCATCCATCTCGGCGACAAAGGCGGCCAGGGCGACTTCGTCGACATCGCGAAGCTCGTCGTGCGGCCGTCGTGGTCGTCGCTGTTTCGCGGCGCGCCGATCGTCAATGAAGTGCGCCTCGACTCGCCGCGCTTTCATATCGTCCGCTACGACGCGCAGCGCTTCAACTTCACCGACCTGATCGAGAAGTTCTCGGCGCCGTCGCCGAAACCCGAAAGCAAGCCGACGCAGTTCTCGGTGTCGAACATCCAGGTCAACAACGGTCGGATCGATTTCGACGACCGCCTGCTGAACGAAAAGCACGTCGTCGACAACTGGACGCTCGGCATCCCGTACATCGCGACGCTGGCGTCGAAGACCGACATCTTCGTCGAGCCGAAGCTGCGCGCGCGCTTCGACGGCAGCCCGATCGCGATCGACGGCAAGACCAAGCCGTTCGCGCAGTCGCGCGAATCGGAGATCGCGCTGAAATTCGACGGCCTCGACGTGCCGAAGCTGATCTCGTACGTGCCGGCGAAGCTGCCGGTGGCGGTGACGAGCGGCCTGCTGAGCAGCGACCTCGCGGTCAATTTCGTGATGAGCGGCGAGACGCCCGCGCTGCGCGTGTCGGGCACCGTCGACCTGAAGGATGCGAAGGTGACGGACCATGCGTCCGCGCCGCTGTTCGCCGCGCGCGGCGTGCACGTCGCGGCGGCCAGCCTCGAACCGCTGCGCAACGCGATGCATTTCGACGAGATCCGGATCGACCAGCCGGTGGTCGACCTGGCGCGCGACAAGCAGGGCGTGCTGAACGTCGAGAAGCTCGCCGCGCAGCCGGCGGCCGCATCGAAGGCCGCCGAAGGCAAGCCGGCGGCGTCGGGCGCAACCGGGGCTTCCGCCGCGGTCGCAGCCACCGCCAGCGGCGCGAAGGTCGAAGCTGCAACGAAGGAGGCGCCGCCGCTCGACCTGACGATCCGCCATTTCGCGATCGACGGCGGCACGGTCAACGTCGACGACCGCGTGCCGGCGACGCCGACCGCGCTGTCGCTCACGAAGCTCGCCGCGACGCTCGACGGCTTCACGATGCAGGGCAAGACGCCCGCGAAATACACGCTGTCGACGTCGCTGTCGCGCGGCGGCGACGTGACGGCCGCAGGCTCGTTCAATCTCGCGGAGAAGCAGGTCGAGAGCAAGCTGACGGTCGCCGCGCTCGCGCTGCCGGCGCTGCAGCCGTACCTCGGCGAGGCGACGCGGGCGCGCGTGCTCGACGGCACGCTCGGCGCGACCGTCAACGCGAAGGCCGACTGGGGCAAGACGCCGCTCGCCGCGCAGGTTGCCGACAGCACGGTCAGCCTGAAGTCGCTGAAGATCGCGACGCCCGATGCGAAGGCGCCCGCGATCGTGCTGCCCGACGCGAGCGCGAAGATCGCGAAGGTCGACGTGGCCACGCGCATCGCGGAGATCGCCAGCGTCGACGTCAGCGGGCTCGCGCTCGACGTGCAGCGCCTGAAGGACGGCAAGATCGACCTCGCGGCGCTGGCCGAACCCGCTCAGGCCGCGGTGCCGAAGCGCACGGTCGCGCGCAAGGCCGAGGCCGCCGCGCCGTCGTGGCATTACCGGATCGACGCGCTGAACGTGAAGGATTCGTCCGCGAACTTCACCGACCTGTCGACGCCGCGCCCGGTGAAGCTGGCGATCAAGCCGCTGGACCTGGCGGTGCAGAAGATCAGCGACGACCTGACCAAGCCGCTGCCCGTGCAGCTGAAGGCGACGCTGAACCGCAAGGGTTCGCTGAACGTGACGGGCGACGTGACCGCGCAGCCGCTGAAGCTCGGCCTGAAGATCAACGGCAACCGTCTCGACGCGGCCGCGTTCGAGCCGTATTTCGGCAGCGCGCTGAACGCGACGATCGCCAGTGCGCTGCTCAACGCGCAAGGCAACCTGACGTTCGCGCAGGTGAAGGGCGCGCCGCGCGCGACCTATCGCGGCGATGTCGCGCTGGTCGACGTGCGGATGCTCGACAAGGCGACCTCCGACCCGTTCGCGGGCTGGCGCTCGCTCGCGCTGACGAACCTGAAGGCGAACTACGACGAGAAGGGCACCGACGTCGATGCCGCGCGCGTGACGTTCTCGAACTTCTACGGCCGCGTGCTGCTCGACGCGCAGGGGCGTTTGAACCTGAAGGACGTGGTCGCGAAGGAAACGGGCCCCGCGCAGTCGCTCACGCGTGACGCGAGCAAGGGCGAGCCGGTGCCGCTGTCGCCGGGCATGACGCCGCCGGCCGCCGCCCAGGCGGCTTCGGCCGCGGCCGCGCAGCAGGCGTCCGTGCCGGCCGCCGCCTCGGCGACGGTGGTCGTGAAGGCCGCGCCGCCGCCGCAGAACCCGGTGCGCATGCATTTCGGCGAATTGCTGCTGCAGAACGGCCGCGTGACGTACACCGACAACTTCATCAAGCCGAACTACACGGCGAACCTCGTCGCGATCAAGGGCACGGTCGGCGCGTTCGGCACGGATTCGACGACGTCCGCGCCGGTCGACGTGGCCGCGAATCTCGCAGGCAACGGGCCGATCTCGATCAAGGGTTCGGTGAATCCGCTGATCGAGAAGCCGGCGCTCGACCTCACCGCGACCGCGCACGACATCGAGCTGACCAACCTGACGCCGTACTCGGCGAAGTACGCGGGCTACCCGATCACGAAGGGCAAGCTCAACGTCGACCTGCATTACGAGCTCGCGAACGACCAGCTGAAGGCGAACAACCACATCTTCATCGACCAGCTCACGTTCGGCGACCATGTGGAGAACGACACGGCGACCCGGCTGCCGGTGAAGCTCGCGATCTCGCTGCTGAAGAACACGCGCGGCCAGATCGACGTGAACCTGCCGGTGTCGGGCTCGCTGTCGAATCCGGAGTTCAGCGTCGGTGGGCTGATCTGGCGCGCGGTGCTGAACCTGATCGCGAAGGCCGTCACGTCGCCGTTCTCGCTGCTCGCGCATGCGTTCGGCGGCGGCGGCGAGGATCTCGGCTACGTCGAATTCGCGCCGGGCTCGTATCAGCTCGACGACGCGCAGCAGAAGAAGCTCGACACCGTCGTGAAGATGCTGACCGAGAAGCCGTCGATCCGCCTCGACCTGATCGGCCGCGTCGATCCGGCGAAGGACACGTCGGGGCTCGGCGACGCGTACGTCGATCGGCTCGTGCGCCAGCAGAAGCTGAAGGACGTGGTCGGGCAGGGCGAGAGCATCGACCCGATGTCGGTGAAGGTCGAGCCGGCCGAGTACAGCAAGTACCTGACGCGCGCGTACAAGGCCGCCGACTTCAAGAAGCCGCGCAACGTGATCGGCCTGCAGAAGACGCTGCCCGACGCCGACATGAAGAAGGCGCTCGCCGACCACGCACCGGCCGACGACAACGCGCTGCGTGCGCTCGCGCAGCAGCGCGCGCAGGCCGTGCGTCAATACCTCGACGGGAAGATCGATTCGAGCCGCGTGTTCGTCGTCGCGCCGAAGCTCGATGCGAAGGGCATCGAGGACAAGGGCGCGACCACCCGCGTCGACTTCGGCCTGCAGTAAGCGAGCCATCCGCCGCCGCGTCCGTTCATCCGTTCGGGCGCGGCGGCGCGTTTTTTTCAGCGCGCGGCGATCGCCGGTTCCTCGCGCTTGCCCAACTCCTTCTTGGCAGCCAGCGGCAGGCGCGCGTCGTCCCACTGCGCCAGCCATTCGACTTCCTTCGCGGTGAACACCTGTCCGTAGTTGCGCAACGCGTACTGCAACGCGTCGACGACGTGGTGGCGAATGATTTCGGGGGTGCGTGCATCGTCCAGCACGAACCGGAGGGCTTCCAGGGTCGACATACTCGTGCTCCGGGTCAGGGAAAACCCTTTATCACACACCAATAGTCGCGCGCCAAGCCGGAAAAAAAATCGTGCGGCCGATGACGCTGCCGGCGGTTTGACCGATGCACCGGTGTAGTGCCGGCAGGTGAGCGCGCCCCGTCGCAATGTGCGGCAGGCCACCTTGCTTTGCGACCGATTCATGTCACTTGCGATTGGTTACGTTTGATAGAAAACAGAAAGCCCCGCTTCATGCGAGCGACCCACGACGCGCCCATATTCTTGCGCGCCTGATGGCAAGTCACGCAGTTCAACGTCAATCGAAGAGGTGGGGTGATCATGTCTTTCCTTGGTAAGCAGCGGAAGGTGGTGGCGATGGTGGCGGGCGCGCTGGTGCTCGCCGGTGCGGGTGCGCACGCGGCGCAGCAGGACGGCGACAGTCAGGGCGAGGATCGCGGCCACGCGAGCCGCGTCGTGAAGCACGTGCTGCTGATCAGCGTCGACGGCCTGCACGAGCAGGATCTCGCGCGCTGCATCGGCGCGAACACGTGCCCGAACATCGCGGTGCTCGCGAAGAGCGGCGTGACGTACACGAATGCCTATACGCCGGGCCTGTCGGATTCGTTCCCGGGCCTCGCCGCGCTCGTGACGGGCGGCTCGCCGAAGACGGCCGGCCTGTTCTACGACGTGTCGTACGACCGCAACCTGTACGCGCCGGGCGACACGAGCTGCTCGGGCAAGCAGGGCTGGAACGTCGTGTTCGACGAGACGACCGGCATCGATGCCCAGAACGGCGGCGCGCTCGTCCACCTCGACGGCGGCGGCGCGTTCAACCCGCAGGCGATCCCGAACGCGAAGGTCAACGGCAAGTGCGTGCCGGTCTATCCGCACAACTACGTGAAGACCAACACCGTGTTCGAGGCCGTGAAGGCCGGCATCCCGAACGCGACCACCGCATGGGCCGACAAGCACGCGTGGGGCTACGACTGGCTGAACGGGCCGTCGGGCACCGGCGTCGACGATCTGATGCGCACCGAGATCAACTCGATCGACCCGGTGACGAAGACGGACTACACCGACGTCTATTCGCATACCGCGCAGTTCGACAACCTGCACGTGCAGGCGCTGATCAACCAGATCAACGGCCGTGACTCGACGGGCACGAAGAGCGCGCCGGTGCCGACGCTGTTCGGCGGCAACTTCCAGACGCTCAGCGTCGCGCAGAAGGCGCCGGTCGCGAAGGGCGGCGGCTATCTCGATGCGAACTTCACGCCGAACGGCCAGGTCGCGAACGCGATCACGTACGTCGACAACTCGATCGGCCATATCGTCGCGGCGCTGAAGCAGGCGAACCTGTATGCGTCGACGGCCGTGATCGTCACGGCGAAGCATGGCCAGTCGCCGACCGATCGCACGAAGCTCGTGAAGAACGGCGACACGCTGACGAAGCTGCTCGAAGCGAACAACTACGTCGACCCGAACGGCAACTTCGGCCAGAACAACACGAAGACGGGCAACCTGAACGACGGCTCCGGCCTGGTCGACACGGGCTTCGTGCAGACCGACGACGTCGGCCTGATCTGGCTGCGCGACCGCAGCCAGCGCACGGCCGTGGTGCAGACGCTGAAGGCGAACCTCAGCTGCAACGCGCCGGGGATCTGCGCGGACGGCCCGCAGGCGTACGTGCTGTACGGCGCGGCGCTTGCCGAGCGCTTCGGCGATCCGGCCAACGGCCGCACGCCGGACATCATCGTCCAGCCGAATCCGGGCGTGATCTACACGTCGAGCACGAAGAAGGACGAGGAGCACGGCGGCAACGCGCCGGACGACAGCCACCTCGGCCTGCTCGTGTCGTACCCGGGCTTGCATCGCGCACGCACGGTGACCGACACGGTCGGCACGAAACAGGTCGCGCCGACGATCCTCGGGCTGCTCGGCGCGAACCCGCGCCTGCTGCATGCGGTGGTGGCCGAGAATACCGGCGTGCTGCCGGGGCTCGGTATCGATCGGCACTGACGACGGCTGCCGGACCCCGCTGCCCGGCGGTGTCCGGTACGGCGGGACGCGCGGTCGAGCGCGTCCCGCCGCATGACGCATGCGGGCCGGCTTACGCCGGCGCGCATTCGTCCAGCATCCATGCCCTGAAGTGCCGCAACGCTTCGCTCGTCTCGAGGCGCTCCGGCGCGTAGCACAGGTAGTGCCCCTGCGCGTCGACCTCCACGGGCGCATCGAACGGCTCGACGAGCGTGCCGGCCGCGAGATTGTCCGCGATCAGGAAACGCGGCACGAGCGCGAGCCCGAGTCCCGCCTGCGCGGCCTGGATCAGCACCGAATACTGTTCGAAGCGCGGCCCGGCGAGCGCGTTCATCTGCGTGGCGCGATGGCGTTCCGCCCACGCGGACCACGCGATTTCCGCCTGCTCGTGCACGAGGCGCGGCGCCGTGACGGCGTCGGCGGGCGTGCGCAACGCGTGCCGCTCGCCGAATTCGCGCGTACAGACCGGCACGAAGGTTCGCCCATCCAGATAATCGCTTCGCACCCCTTCCCATGCCCCGTCGCCGTAGCGGATCGCCGCGTCGAGCCCGAACGGAAAGATGTCGCCGTGCGCGAGATGGCGGCGAAAGCTCAGCGTGACGCCCGGCGCGACAGCCAGGAAACGCGAGAGCCGCGGCACGAGCCACTTGGTCGTAAACGTCGGCACGCTGGCGATCGTCAGCAGGTCGCCGTTTTCGCGCGCGCTCAGCAGTTCGATCGACGCGTTGCCGATCTCGCGCAGCGGGCCGGCGACGCGTGCGTGGTACACCTGCCCGGCACGCGTGAGCACGAGGCTGCGCCCCTCGCGCACGAACAGCTTCACACCGAACAGCGCCTCGAGATTCGCGATCTGCCGGCTGACCGCGCTGGGCGTCAGGCCCAGTTCGCGGGCCGCGTAGGAGAAGTTCAGATACTTCGCAGAACAGGTGAATGCGTGCAGTTCCGAGACGTTCGGATACAGGTGCTTCATCGCGACTATTCCTTCGGCGCACAGATCGATGCGGGCTTTGTACGTTTTTTTCATGACGATGCCATGTCGGATCCGCACACTGCGGCCATCCAGAAAACGCGTGGCAGCCCCGCCCGGCGGGCGTTGCGCGGTGTCTTCGTCTCTTGTCCGCGAGTGTTTTCATGCCTGCGTCTACCGCCCCGGCCCTGGCCGATGGTGTTCCGATTTCGCGTAACAGGCCGGTACGCCCGAGTGCCGGACGCTTCCTGCTGCACGCGCTCGTCGCGGTGTTCGGGCTCTACCTGTTGCTGCCGATCGCGCTGCTGCTGATCGGCTCGGTCGGCCAGTCGTGGACCAACACGCTGCTGCCGACCGGCTTCACCTGGCACTGGTTCGCCGATCTCGCCGGAAATCGCAGCTTCACCCGCGCATTCGGCGTGAGCCTGACGGTGGCGCTGGCGTGTTGCGCGCTGAACGCCGCGGTCGGCCTGCCGCTCGCGTATGCGCTGCATCACCGTGCGCAGGCCGGGCGCGGCATGGCGACCCGCGTCGTGATGCTGATGCCGGTGGCCGTGCCCGCGCTGACGCTCGGCTTCGGCTATATCGCGATCTTCAGCGGCGACACGCTGCCCTGGCTCGGCACGCTGCCGCTGATGATCGGGGCCCACGCGGTGCTGACGCTGCCGTACCTGTTGCAGACGCTGCTCAGCGATCTGCGCCACCTCGGGCTCGCGCGCCTCGAGGCCTGCGCGGCGACGCTCGGCGCGACGCCGCTGCGCCAGTTCGTCACGATCGTGCTGCCGAACCTGCGACACAGCCTGTTCTCGGGGCTCGTGATGGTGGCCGCGCTGTCGATCGGCGAATTCCAGATCTCGAACCTGATCGCCGGCTTTCGCTACCGCAACTATCCGATCGTGCTGCTGCAGGCGTTCTACGGCGCATCGGGGATGGCATGCGCGGCGACCGTCGTGCTGCTCGTCCTCGCCGTGCTCGCGACGCTCGTATCGGTCGGCACCGTGCAACGTATGAAGTGAGTCCGTCATGAGTCTCGAGTTCGAACACGTCAGTTTCCAGTACCCCGGCGCGCGACACGGCGTCGACGACGTCACGCTGTCCGCCGCGCAAGGCGAGCTGCTCGCGGTGATGGGGCGCAGCGGGTCCGGCAAGTCCACGCTGCTGCGGCTCGCGGCCGGCCTGCTCGACGGCGGCAGCGGCCGCATCGCGATCGGCGGCGCCGACATGGCCGGCGTGCCGGTGTGGCGGCGCGAGGTCGGCATGGTGTTCCAGCACTACGCGCTGTTCCCGAACCTGTCGGTGGCGGACAACGTCGCGTACGGGCTGAAAATGCGCGGCGTCGCGGCCGATGTTCGGCGGCGTCGCGCGCGCGACATGCTCGAGCGGGTCGGCCTGGCGGCGCATGCGGAGCGCGGCATCGCAATGCTGTCCGGCGGGCAGCAGCAGCGCGTCGCGCTGGCGCGTGCGCTCGTGATCGAGCCGAAGCTGCTGCTGCTCGACGAGCCGCTGGCCGCGCTCGACGCCGGCATCCGCCATCAGCTGCGCGACGAGATTCGCGCGCTGCAGCGCGCGTGCGGCGCGACGACGCTGCTCGTCACACACGACCAGGACGAGGCGCTGAGCATGGCCGACCGCGTCGCGATCGTCGACGGCGGGCGCGTGCTGCAGGTGGGCACGCCACGCGACCTGTACGAGCGGCCCGCGTCCGCGCAGGTCGCGCGCTTCGTCGGCCATTCGACGCTGCTGCGCGGCCGCGTGACCGCGCCCGATACGGTCGACGTGCGGTTCGCGACGCTGCGCGTCGAGACCGGCGGGCACCGGTCGGGCGCCGAGGTCGAGGTGCTGGTGCGGCCCGAGCACGTGGAGGCCGATCCGCCGGCGCACGGCGTGAACTGCATCGACGGCGCGCCGGGCGACGTGCGCTACTTCGGCGCGACGCAACGCTACGACTTCATTCCCGCCGGCTCGGCCGACCCGCTGCTGTGCGAAGGCCGCGTGCCGGCCACCCGGCGGATCGCGATCGACCCGCGCCATCTGCTCGTGCTGCCGGCCGCGCCGGCAGCGCAATGACCCCTTTCATTCAACGGAGATCCCCGATGCCTGCAGGCCACCCTCTTGTGAAGACCCTACGCGCCGGCGTGCTGGCGCTCTGCGCGTTCGCGGCGCTGGCTGCCGCGCCGGCGCACGCCGCGCCGCTGTATCCGGGCGAGGACGCGCTGTATGCGAAGGCCGCCGACGAAGGGCTCGTCGTGTCGTTCGACACGGGCCCCGAATGGGCCAACTGGAAGGCGCTGTTCGCCGAGTTCCGCAAGCGCTATCCGAAGGTCGAGATCACCTACAACGACATCGGCTCGGCCGCGACCGTGGTGTCGCTCGACAAGTCGCGCCGGCGTCCGCAGGCCGATACCGCGTACTACTTCGCCGCGTCGGCGCTCGACGCCGAAAGCAAGGATGTCGTCGCGCCGTTCAAGCCGGTCAATTTCGACAAGCTGCCGGACGTGTTTCGCTCGGCGGACGGCCGCTGGTTCGCGGTGCACTCGCTGAACATCGCGTTCCTCGTCAACCGCAAGCTCGTGAAGAACGTGCCGCAGCGCTGGTCCGACCTGCTGAAGCCGGAGTATCGCAACGCGGTCGTCTATCTCGACCCGCGTTCGACCGGGCAGGGGCAGGTCGCGGTGTTCGCGGCAGCCTATGCGAACGGCGGCAGCGTCGAGAACCCGAAGCCCGGCACGGAATTCCTCGGCAAGCTGAAGCGCGCGGGCAACGTGCTGCGCGTCGAAGGCACGACGCCTTATGCGAAGTTCGTGAAGGGCGAGATTCCGATCCTGATCGGCTACGAGAACGACGGCCTGAAGGCGAAGTACGTCGACGGCATGGGCGACGCGGCCGACGTCGTGATTCCGCAGGACGGCAGCGTATCGGCGCCGTATGCGATGAGCCTCGTGAAGAACGGCCCGAACCCGTCCGCCGCGCAGCTGTGGCTCAACCTGGTGATGAGCGACGTCGGGCAGGCGCTGTTCGCGCAGGGCTTCGTGCGGCCGGCCGTACCCGGCACGCCGGTCGCGCCGGATGTCGCGGCGAGGCTGCCGAAGGCGCCGCAGGTGCGTCCGCTCGACGTGGCGAAGGCGGCCGCACGCAAGGCCGAGATCGACCAGCTCTGGTCGCAGGCGACGCTCGGCCAGTAAGGGGCACACGATGCAGACCTCCCTGGCGGACCGCGGCGCGCTGCGCCGCTTCGGCGCGGTGCCGGCGGCGGTATTGCTGGCGGTGTGCTTCGCGCTGCCGCTCGCCGCGCTCGTCGGCTCGGCCTTCACGGACGGCGGCCGCGCGTTCGGCGCGGTGCTGCGCGATCCGCTCGTCGCCGATGCGATCGCACATTCGCTCGCGCTGGCGGTGGGCGCCGGCACGCTGTCGGTCGGCGTCGGCGTGCCGGTCGCATTCGCGCTGGCGGGGCAGTCGCCCGCCCGCCGCCACTGGACGCTCGCGCTGCTCGGCGTGCCGCTCGCGTTCTCCGGGCTGGTGATCGCGTACGGCTTCATCCTCGCGTTCGGCCGTGCCGGCTTCGTCACCACGCTCGCGGCGTCGCTGGGCGCGGACGCGACCGTGCTCGGCGGCGCGATCTACACGATGCCGGGGCTGGCGGTCGCGTATGCGTATTACCTGATCCCGCGGGTCGCGCTGATGATCTATCCGGCGCTCGCGAATCTCGACCGGCGGCCGCTCGAGGCGGCACTGACGCTCGGCGCGCGGCCGTGGCGTGCGTGGCTCGACGTCGCGTGGCGCGAACTGTGGCCGTCGGTCGCGTCCGCGTGGTGCCTCGTCACGGCGATCGCGCTCGGCACCTACGGCACGGCGCTCGCGCTGGCCGGCACGCAGATCAACATCCTGCCGCTGCTGATGTATCTGAAGCTGTCGGACGGGCAAACCGATTTCTCGCAGGCGGCGGTGCTGTCGATCGTGCTGACGGCGATCTGCACCTGCGTTCTTGCATTGGGGGAAGGCCTTGTACGGCAACGACGTCATGGATGAGTGGTCGGAAGCGGCGTGCGACGCGCTGGCGCGACTCGCGCAGCGGCAGCGCGGCGCGCGGCGGCACCGCATGCCGGTCGGCGTGATCGGTCCGCGCGAGGCGACCGACGAGCAGATGCGGGTCGCGCAGCGGATCGCGCATGCGCTCGCGGCGACGGGCGTCGCCATCGTCGGCGGCGGCAAGCAGGGCGTGATGGAGGCGGCCGCGCGCGGCGTGCATGCGGCCGGCGGGTGCGCGATCGGGCTGCTGCCGGAAGACGATGCGACGCTCGCGAATCCCTACCTGAGCGTCGCGCTGCCGACCGGGCTCGGCATCACGCGCAACGCACTGGTCGCGCGGGCGTCGCTGTGCCTGATCGCGGTTGGCGGCGGGCTCGGCACGCTGTCCGAGATCGCGCTCGGGTTGCAGTGGGGCAAGCCGGTGTTCGCGATTTGCGACGCGCCGCGCGTGGCGGGCGCCGAATGCTTCGACGAGGCGGATCCGCTCGTGGCGCGGGTCGCGCGGTGGCTGGCCGACGCGGCGTAGGTCGTATGGCGCGCGTGCCGATCGCCGGCTGCGTCGGCGGGGCGAATGCCGGTTCGAACTTGAAATGAGGCGCGCGGCCCGTCATATTGTCTGCGCCTGAACTTTCAACGACGCCCCCGGAGGATTCCCGATGCGCCTTTTGCTTGCCCTGCTGCTGCCGTGGTTCCAGTTCTTCACGATCGGCCGCCCGATCGCCGGGATCATCTGCCTGATCCTGCAAATCACGATCATCGGCTGGCTGCCGGCCGCGATCTGGTCGGTGTATGCGCTGAGCCAGTACAAGACCGATCGGAAGATCGAGGCGGCGCTGCGCGAGCGGTGATAGGTCGTTGAACGGGAATCCGAGCGCTTTCAGCACTGCCTGAAGTAACGGCAAGGATTCATGTTTCGGCAGAAATCTACATAAGTTGTGATTGCTATTCGTTGCAATTTGTATAGATTTCCACCGAAATGACGGTATTTCCAATAATTGAAGACGTCTGATTTCAAGCTGGAGCACGATGTCCATGCCTTTCTGAAGCCGGGGCTCGAGCGGCTGGCGCGTGAGCTGGATGCGTTGCGCTAGCCACGGGTGACGCAATGGACAAACGCTATAACGCGCTGCCGCTTCCCGAACAGCTTTCGCTCCGACGACAAGCGATCGAAGACGTGCTCGCGCATCCCGAGTGGTCGTTGCGCGAATCGGTACGTCATCTGAAGAAGGCGATGCGGCTGACCAGCGCGGAAATGGCCAAGCTCGCCGGTGTGTCGACGAAGACGATTCAGGATATCGAACAAGGTCGCAGCGACGGGACGGTGCAGACGATGAACCGCATCTTCGGCATGCTGGGATTGAAGCTCGGTGTGGTGCGACAGGACGCCTAGCCGGATGTGACGGTGTAGCCGCCTTGGGCTGCTTCATCGGTTCCTGCCTTCTACCCCTCGCCGGCTATCCCGGCGGCGCCCCCTCCAGCGCCTCCGCCCGCGCGAACAGCCAGTCGACGAACGTGCGCAGCGACGGATCGTCGTCGTCGCGATACAGGCAATGAAACGGCGGCGCTTCCAGATGGACTTCCGGAAACAGCGCGACGAGCCGCCCTTGCTCGATGTCGTCGCGCACCACTGCACGCGGCGCGAGGCACACGCCGAGCCCGCTTGCCGCAGCCTTGATCATCAGGAAGAACTCGCGATAGAACGGCCCGCGCAGCGTCTCAGTGACGACCGAGCCCGCCTGATGGAACCAGTATTGCCACGCCTGCGGCAAACCCGCGTAATGCAGCAGCGGCGCGTTGCGCAGGTCGGCCGGCGTGCGCGCCTGGTCGAGCACCGGGTGGCCCGGCGCGCACACCGGCACCGCGACGGTCGCGAGCAGCGGCCGCGACACGAACCCCTTGCGGCGCAACTCCGGCGTATAGCGACGAACCACGATGTCGCAGGTTTCGTCGAACTGGTCGCGCTCGTTGTCGGGCGTCGTGACGAGTTGCACGTCGATGTCCGGATGGTCGGCCTGGAACGCAGCCAGTTGCGTGAGCAACCATCCGTGCGCGAACGAGACGGACGTGTTGATCCGCACCGGATGGCCGCCGCCGGGTTCGAACATCTGCCCCGTCGCCTGAGCGAGCCGGCCGAGGCAGCTCGCGACGTCGACGAGGTAATGCCGCGCGCGGGGCGTGAGCCGCAACGAGCGTCCGTCACGCTCGAACAGCTTCTGCCCGAAGAACGATTCGAGCACGCGGATCTGCTGCGCGACCGCGCTCTGGGTCACGTTCAGCTCGTCGGCGGCGAGGGTGAGGCTCTGCAGGCGGCCGGCAGCTTCGAAGCTGCGCAGCGCGTTCAGGGGCGGCAATCGGCGCATCGTGAGATCGCGAAGAAAAGCTACACAGTGGGTCAAAAAATGTCGTTTGTGGCGGTCGGGGCGCGTCCCTATGATGGCGCCGACAGGAGAACACCGCGATGACGATCATAGCGCCACCCGATTGCCGATCAACCGTAATTCGCCGCCGACTTCGCGCCCGGCGCGCGATGCGCCGCGAGGCAGCGGTGCCGACGATGCATGGCCGCGGCGCGCTGGCGCTCGCCTGTGCCGGACTGTTCGCGGTCCTGGCCGGGTGTGCAGCGAAGCCGGAAAACGAACGCCAGATCGGCAGCGGCGGATCGCTGGTGCGCTACAGCTCCAGCCAGACCGAAGTCGACCTGTCCGAAAGCGAGCAGCAGACGCTGCGCATGATGACCGATCGCCGCTACGCCGGTGCGACGCAGGGGCGCGCACTCGACGCGGTGGCCGGCGTGCTGCGCGCGCAGGGTTATGCGCCGGTAACGGTCGATCGCGATTCGGGGCTGATCGAGGGCGGGCGCAGCGATACGCTGATTCCGAAGTGGCGGCAACTGCTGCGCGGCGCGCTGAAGGCGCGCATCGGCGGCTTGCCCGCGAAGCCGGATCACGAGCGGATTGCCGCCGTCGTCACGGTTCGCGTGACGGCGACACACGACGCGATCGTGCGCGCGCGATTCGACCGCACGGTATGGGACAGCAACGGCGACTCGCGGATGAAGACCATCGTCGAGCCCGATTTCTACCAGACCTTCTTCAGCGCGATGGACAAGGCGATGTGCACGACGTCGTGCGAGCGGTGATCGGCACGCAGGTGCCGGCGCCGGGAGCGCAAGGGGGAACGGGAGCGGAGTGCGCGCCGCCGCCGACCTGAGAATGGCCACGGATGCCGGCGCGGCGCCCGGTGCATCCAGCCGAAGCGCGAGCCGTCGGCGAGAAAACGGCTGCCGGATCGTCGCCCGACCCGGCAGCCGCTTCGTCTACTTCACCGCAAACAGCGTCAGGTTCATGAAGATCTTGAACGCATAGCCGAGCGTGACGGCGCCGAGCACGCCGCCCGCCCACAGGACGACGAACCACATCCAGCCGCGCATGCGCGGCTTTGGTGCATCGGGCTGGCGATCGGCGGAATCAGTGGTGGTAGTAATGCTGGTCTTCATGGCGCACCTTGCCTCGGAATACCCAGTAACCCATCGTCGTGTAGGCGATGATGATCGGGAGGATAACCGCTGCGCCGACCAGCGTGAAGGTCTGGCTCGAACGCGGCGCCGCGGCTTCCCAGATCGTCATCGTCTGGGGAATCGCATACGGGAACAGCGTGACGAGCAGGCCGACGTAGCCGAGCAGCACGAGCGCCAGCGCGAGCACGAACGGGGTCATGTCGTGCCGGGCGCGCACCGCGCGGCGCATCCACACCGCGCAGCCGGCGACCAGGAACGGCACCGGCAGCAGGCGCCAGAACAGCCCCGAGTCGAACCAGCGCTGCGCGATGGCCGGATCCTGCAGCGGCGTCCACAGGCTGACGACCGCGATGAAGCCGAGCAGCACGACCGTCAGCGGCCACACGACGCGATGCAGGCGCCGCTGCAGGTCGCCTTCCGTCTTCGCGACGAGCCAGCAGCAGCCGAGCAGCGCATAGGTCACGATCAGGCCGAGGCCGGTCAGCAGGCTGAACGGCGTGAGCCAGTCGAACGCATCGCCCGCGAATACGCCATCCTTCACGTTGATGCCTTGCAGGAACGCGCCGAGCGCGATCCCCTGGAAGAACGTCGCGCCGGCCGAGCCGCCGATGAACGCGAGATCCCACAGCTGCTTCGTGCGCCGCGCCTTCGCGCGGATCTCGAACGACACGCCACGGAAGATCAGGCACACCAGCATGAAGATCAGCGGCAGGTACAGCGCCGACAGCACGGTCGAATAGACGACCGGAAACACCGCGAACAGCCCGGCACCGCCGAGCACGAGCCACGTCTCGTTGCCGTCCCACACGGGTGCGACCGTGTTCATCATCAGGTCGCGTTCCTTCTCGTCCGGGAAGAACGGGAAGACGATGCCGATGCCGAGGTCGAAGCCGTCGAGCACGACGTACATGAAGAGCCCCAATGCGATGATCGCGGCCCAGATTACGGTGACGTCCATAGGTTTTCTCGTATGCGGAAAGAGTGGGCTCAGACGGTCTCGAGCGGCTCGTCGACGGCCGACATCGGGCGGCGCGCGGTGTGGTCGGGGCGCGTGTCGGGCGTGTCGTCGTGCTTCACGTCGGGCAGCGCGGGGCCGGCCTTCATCAGCTTCAGCATGTAGTACACGCCGGTGCCGAACACGAGGAAGTACACGATCACGAACGTCATCATCGACAGGCTGACCTGCTGCACCGACAGCGGCGATACCGCATGCGCGGTGCGCATCACGCCATACACGACCCACGGCTGGCGGCCCGCTTCGGTCGTCACCCAGCCCGCGAGCAGCGACACGAAGCCGGTCGGGCCCATCACGAGCGCGAAGCGCTGGAACCACTTCGATTCATACAGGCGGCCGCGGCGGCGCAGGAACCACGCGAGCGCGGCGAGGCCGATCATCGCGAAGCCGAGGCCGACCATGATCCGGAAGCTCCAGAACACGACCGTCGAATTCGGGCGGTCTTCCGGCGCGAATTCCTTCAGGCCACGGATCTCGCCGTCCCAGCTGTGCGTGAGGATCAGGCTGCCGAGGTGCGGCACCTTCACCGCGTAGCGGGTCGTTTCCGCCTGCATGTCAGGGATGCCGAACAGGTTGAGCGCGGTACCGCCCTTTTCCGTTTCCCACAGCCCTTCGATCGCGGCGATCTTCGCCGGCTGGTGCTTCAGCGTGTTGATGCCGTGCTGGTCGCCGATCACGGCCTGCAGCGGCGCGAGTACCAGCAGCAGCCACAGCGCCATCGAGAACATCTTCTTCACGCCCTTGTCGCGGCGGCCCTTCAGCAGGTGCCACGCGCCGGTCGCGGCCACCACCAGCGCGGCGACGATGAACGCGGCGATCGCCATGTGGAACAGGCGGTACGGGAACGACGGGTTGAAGATGATCGCGAACCAGTCGGTCGGCACGACGCGGCCGTCGACGATCTCGAAGCCCTGCGGCGTCTGCATCCAGCTGTTCGACGCGAGGATCCAGAACGTCGAGATCAGCGTGCCGATCGCGACCATCAGCGTCGCGCCGAAGTGCGCGCGCGGGCTCACGCGATTCCAGCCGAACAGCATGATGCCGAGGAAGCCGGCCTCGAGGAAGAACGCGGTCATGACCTCGTACATCAGCAGCGGCCCGGTGACGGCGCCGGCGAAGCTCGAGAAGCCCGACCAGTTCGTGCCGAACTGGTAGCTCATCACGACGCCGGAGACGACGCCCATCCCGAACGCGACCGCGAAGATCTTCGACCAGAACAGGCAGAGGGTTTTGTAGTACTGCTTGCCGGTTTTCAGCCAGCGATATTCGAGCACGGCGATGAAGCTGGCGAGGCCGATGCTCAGCGCCGGAAAGACGATGTGAAAGGAGACGGTGAACGCGAATTGCAGGCGGGCCAGATCGAGGGCCGAAAGAGCGGTGTCCATACCAGTTGACCGAGGCTGACGATACCCGCCGGCGGGTGCCGGCGGACCCCGGCGGACGGGCGTCGGGGTTGGCTGGAGTATGGGCCGCGATGTTGCGCCGCGAAAATGCGCCAACTCGTCGCAGATGTCCAGCCCGTCGCGCGCATTTCCGGGGTAAATCATTGATTCGTATCAAGAAGGCTGCTTGCGGCGCGCGCGGCCGCGGCGTGGCGGTCTGACGCACGTGCGGCAATATGGCGCGTCGCGTCATCGGAACGGTTCGAGGCGGATGTAAATGCCGCGTGACGCCGCGCATCACGGCGCCCGCGCGGCCGAACCGTTTCAGTGCGTTATCGCGTAACGCAAGCGGTCGTGCCGGCGGGCCGCGGCCGATGGGGTCTGTCACATGGGTAACGCCGCGCAACATGGGCGCGCCGGCCCGTAATGGATGACGGATCGCGCGCGGCGTAGCGTTCGGGATGTCGGGTTCGCATCGACGAACCGCCAGCCGGAGAACGTGACGTGAATGGATTGAAGCTCGCACTGGGCGCGGTGGCCGCAGTGGCGATCGCGACGGGCGGCGTCGCGCATGCCGCCCGGGTCGGGGTCTATATCGGCCCGGGCTACCCGTATTACTACCCCGTCGTCCCTGCGCCTTACTACTATCCGCCGCCCGTCGTCGCCGTGCCCGTCGATCCGGGGCCGCCGCCCGAGTACGTCGAGAAGGGGCAGCCGCAGGACCAAGGCGACGCGAACCTCTGGTACTACTGCGACGCGTCGAAGCATTACTACCCGTATGTGAAGACCTGCAAGTCGGGCTGGCGATCGGTGCCGGCGCGGCCGCAGTGACGGAGGCGCGACGATGAAATCCGTATTTCGACCGCTGCGCGTGCCGGCCGCGCTGGCGCTGGCCGGCCTGCTCGGCGCGTGCGCATACATGCCGACCGGGCCGAGCGTGATGGCGCTGCCGGGCACCGGCAAGTCGTTCGACCAGTTCCGCGTCGACGATGCGAACTGCCGTCAATACGCGTTCCAGCAATCGGGCGGCGTGAGCGCGGGTCAGGCGTCGACCGCGAGCGCGGTCGGCAGCGCGGCCGTGGGCACCGCACTGGGTGCGGCGGCCGGCGCGGCGTTCAACGGCGGCACGGGTGCGGCCGTCG
>NZ_JAAGPC010000139.1:0-22819 GCF_017104595.1 Burkholderia sp. Tr-20390
CCGCTCGCGCGCGGCCTCGAGCGCCGCGGTTACGCGGTCCAGCAGGCGCACGACAAGGAGGCGGCGCTGCGGCTCGCCGCGGGCGGCAAGTTCCAGTTCATCACCGTCGACCTGCATCTCGGCGAGGATTCGGGCCTGAGCCTGATCGCGCCGCTGTGCGACCTGCAGCCCGACGCGCGGATCCTGGTGCTGACCGGCTACGCGAGCATCGCGACCGCCGTGCAGGCGGTGAAGGAAGGCGCCGACAACTATCTCGCGAAGCCCGCGAACGTCGAGTCGATCCTGGCCGCGCTGCAGACCAACGCGACCGAAGTGCAGGCCGACGAAGCGCTCGAGAATCCGGTCGTGCTGTCGGTCGACCGGCTCGAATGGGAGCACATCCAGCGCGTGCTGGCCGAGAACAACAACAATATTTCGGCGACCGCGCGCGCGCTGAACATGCATCGCCGCACGCTGCAGCGCAAGCTCGCGAAGAAGCCGGTGCGGCAGTAAGCGGCGCGCCGCGCGCCGTGATCGTCACGACGAGGCCGATTCCGTACGACGCGTGCCGCGGGATACGGCGCGCGATCGCGCAGGCGGACGGGCGGCGCATGGCGGCCTGCCGCCCGGCGCACCAACGAAAACGGGCGGCCCGCCGGGCCGCCCGTTTCGCATTCGACGCCGCGCGCGTTACAGCACGTAGCGCGACAGGTCTTCGTCCTGCGCCACTTCGCCGAGTGCGCGATCGACATACTTCGCGTCGATCGTCACGCATTCGCCCGCATGGTTGCCGGCCGAGAACGACACTTCCTCGAGCAGCTTCTCGATCACCGTGTACAGCCGGCGCGCACCGATGTTCTCGGTCTTCTCGTTGACCGAATAGGCAATCTCCGCGAGGCGACGGATGCCGTCGTCGGCGAATTCGAGCTGCACGTCTTCGGTCGCGAGCAGCGCCTGGTACTGCTTGACGAGGCTTGCGTCGGTCGCGACGAGGATCGCTTCGAAGTCGTTCACCGACAGCGAGTCGAGCTCGACGCGGATCGGGAAGCGGCCCTGCAGTTCCGGAATCAGGTCGCTCGGCTTCGCGAGGTGGAACGCGCCGCTCGCGATGAACAGGATGTGATCGGTCTTCACCATCCCGTACTTCGTGTTGACCGTCGTACCTTCGACGAGCGGCAGCAGGTCGCGCTGCACACCCTGGCGCGACACTTCACCGCCGCTGCCTTCGTTGTTGCGCGACGTGATCTTGTCGATCTCGTCGAGGAACACGATGCCGTTCTGCTCGACGTTCTGCACCGCCTTCGTCTTCACTTCCTCGTCGTTGAGCATCTTCGCCGCTTCCTCGTCGGTCAGCAGCTTCAGCGCTTCCTTGATCTTCACCTTGCGGCGCTGCTTCTTGCCGCTGCCGAGGTTCGAGAACATCGAGCGGATCTGCTCGGTCATCTCTTCCATCCCCGGCGGCGCCATGATGTCCATGCCGGCCGACGGCTGCTCGAGGTCGAGCTCGACTTCCTTGTCGTCGAGCTGGCCTTCGCGCAGGCGCTTGCGGAACGTCTGGCGCGTCACGTTGTTGTCGTCGTTCGCGTGCTCGGCGTTGCCGCCGAAGCCCACCGCGCGCGGTTGCGGCAGCAGGATGTCGAGGATGCGGTCTTCCGCCTGGTCGGTCGCCTTGCTGCGCACCTTGCGCATCTCGGTTTCACGCGTCTGCTTGACCGAGATCTCGATCAGGTCACGCACGATGCTGTCGACGTCGCGGCCGACGTAGCCGACTTCGGTGAACTTGGTCGCTTCGATCTTGATGAACGGCGCATCCGCGAGCTTCGCGAGGCGGCGTGCGATTTCGGTCTTGCCGACACCCGTCGGCCCGATCATCAGGATGTTCTTCGGCGTGATTTCCTGGCGCAGCGGGTCGGCGACCTGCTGGCGGCGCCAGCGGTTGCGCAGCGCGACCGCGACGGCTTTCTTCGCCTTCGCCTGGCCGATGATGTGCTTGTCGAGTTCCGAGACGATCTCGGCAGGGGTCATGGTGCTCATGGTGCGGTCCTTACTCGATCGTTTCGATGATGCGGTTGTGGTTCGTGTAGATGCACATGTCGCCGGCGATCTCGAGCGACTTCTCGACGATCTCGCGCGGCGACAGCTCGGTGTTCTCCGCGAGCGCGCGGGCTGCCGCCTGCGCATACGCACCGCCCGAGCCGATCGCGCAGATGCCTTCTTCGGGGTCGAGCACGTCGCCGTTGCCGGTGATGACGAGCGTGGTGGTGGCGTCGGCCGTGATCAGCATCGCCTCGAGGCGACGCAGCATCCGGTCGGTGCGCCAGTCCTTCGCGAGCTCGACGGCCGCACGGGTCAGGTTGCCCTGGTGCTTCTCGAGCTTCGCCTCGAAGCGGTCGAGCAGCGAGAACGCATCGGCGGTGCCGCCCGCGAATCCGACCAGCACCTGGTTGTTGTAGATCCGCCGCACTTTCCGCGCGCCACCCTTCATGACGATGTTGCCGAGGGTTACCTGGCCGTCGCCGCCGAGCGCGACCTTGTCGCCGCGCCGGACCGAAACGATGGTCGTGCCGTGAAATTGCTCCATCTGCGTTCCTTGAGAAAAACGGGGAAGAGTCGGGGGCGCGCGAGGCGCCGCCGCGTAACTCGCAGTGCGCCGGGAAGCGGCCCGGCGCGCATCCGTTTCATTTTAGGGCGGGCGCCGGGATATCAAGAGGCGGGGTGGGCAAATCGGCGGCCGGCGGGGAACCGGTGCCGGAAAAACAAAAAGCGCGCGGCAGGCCGCGCGCTTTCGGGAAGCAGCGTGTCTGAGCGGAACGCCGCTCGATCAGTCGCCGAACAGCTTCTGGCGCAGCTCGCGGCGCTCTTGCGCTTCGAGCGACAGCGTGGCGGTCGGACGCGCGAGCAGGCGCGGAATGCCGATCGGCTCGCCGGTTTCCTCGCACCAGCCGTAATCGCCGGAATCGATGCGGGCGAGCGACTGCTGAACCTTCTTGAGGAGCTTGCGTTCGCGATCGCGCGTACGCAGTTCGAGCGCGTGCTCTTCCTCGATCGTCGCGCGATCGGCGGGATCGGGCACGATCACCGTCTCGCGCAGGTTCTCGGTCGTCTGGCCTGCATTCTTGAGGATGTCCGCCTGCAACTGTTCGAGCCGATTTTTGAAGAAGGCGAGCTGATCCTCATTCATGTAATCCTTGTCGCTCATCTTCAGGATTTCGGCTTCGGTCAAGAGTTTCTTCGTCATCTGCTTGCTTCTTCAATGTGCGGCAAATCGATAGATATTGCCTGCACTTTGGGATTACCCGCAACCGCCCTTGCAATCATTTGCGATTTGCCGCCGCGGGGCCGAAAGCCTCTGGAAAACCGGTTCTCAAATACCAGGATGGGCCTGGCGCGGAGTTGCGCGCGCTGCGAACCGGTGTGCTGCGCGGCACATCGCATCGGCCGCGGCCGGGAGGCGGATTGGCGATCCGGCGCGGTTGCGATGCCCGGAAAACTGGTTCAGCAAGAACCGGGCCTGTTTGTTGCCGTACTCCAGCGGGCACGTATTGTAACTGAATCGCAAGCGGGCGCCGTATCGGGTCGATCCCCGTCGGCTGCGCCAATATCTAGAAAATATAACGCGCAAATCGCGAAAAAGCGATGACGGCGAAACCCTGCCCGAAAAGGGCGCCCCGCGGCCGCCGCAGCCGCCTGCGAGGCGGCCTCGCGGCGGCGTGCGCGGCGGTTGCCCGCGCGCGTCAGGCGAGGCAGGCGTCGAGGCCGTCGGTGATCAGGTCCTGCGGCAGATCGACGCCGATGAACACCATCTTGTTGGTCTTCTTCTCGACCGGCAGCCACTTCGACGCGAGGTCGCTGCCCATCATCTGGTGCACGCCCTGGAACACGACCTTGCGGTCGACGCCCTTCATGTACAGCACGCCCTTGTAGCGCAGCATCCGCTCGCCGTAGATCTGCAGGATGCCGCCGAGGAAGTCTTCCAGCTTGTTCGGGTCGAACGGACGGTCGTTGCGGTACACGAACGACTTGATCTTGTCGTCGTGGTGCGCGTGGTGGTGATGGTGGTGGCCGTGGTCGTGATCGTGCGCGCATTGACCGTGATCGTGGTCGCAACTGGCGTGATCGTGATCATGGTCGTGATCGTGGTGCGCGTGATCGTCCTCGGCGAGGAAGTCGGGGTCGATCTCGAGCTTCGCGTTCAGGTTGAAGCCGCGCAGGTCGAAGATTTCCTTGATGTCCGCTTCGCCGAAGTTCACGACCTTGATCGCGGCCTTCGGGTTCATGTGCATCAGGCGATGCTTGAGGCCGGCCACCGTCTGGTCGTCGACCAGGTCCGACTTCGTGATGAACAGGCGATCGGCGAAGCCGACCTGGCGCTGCACGACTTCGTGCTCGTCGAGCTGCGCGTTCGCGTGCTTCGCGTCGACCAGCGTGATGACCGCGTCGAGCAGGAAATCGTCGGCGATCTCGCTGTCGATGAAGAAGGTTTGCGCGACCGGGCCCGGGTTCGCGAGGCCGGTGGTTTCGATCACGATGCGGTCGAAGTCGAGCTTGCCTTCGCGCTTCTTCGCGGCGAGCTCGCCGAGCGTGCGTGCGAGGTCGCCGCGGATCGTGCAGCAGATGCAGCCGTTGCTCATCTGGATGATCTGCTCGTTCGAATCCTGAATGAGGATTTCGTTGTCGATGTTCTCTTCGCCGAACTCGTTCTCGAT
The DNA here is from genome assembly GCF_017104595.1 of Burkholderia sp. Tr-20390. Classification (NCBI taxonomy): domain Bacteria; kingdom Pseudomonadati; phylum Pseudomonadota; class Betaproteobacteria; order Burkholderiales; family Burkholderiaceae; genus Burkholderia; species Burkholderia sp. Tr-20390. The sequence goes on from NZ_JAAGPC010000139.1 coordinate 4,686, forward strand.
CACGGCGATCTTCATGCCGTGCTGTTCGTTCAGGATGCGCTTGAGCAGCGTCGTCTTGCCGCTGCCGAGGAAGCCGGTGAGGATGGTGACGGGAGTGGCCATGTCAATCGCCTGTGGTTCGTGAATCGGGGTCAAAACCAGGATGTGCGTCGCGCCCGGGGCTTTGCCAGCCGGGGCGCACAACCATCCATTGAAACATACCTGTCAAGCCCTCGCCCGTCGTCCGAACGACAGGCGGGAGCGCGGATCCGCCGGGCGCCAGGGTGCGGCCGGCGGACGGTTACGCGCGTAGATCGGGGCGATCAGACGATTTGCAACAGCAGGCCCTTCAGATATTCGCCTTCCGGGAAGGCCGCGAGCAGCGGGTGATCGACGCCCGCGCCGAGGCGCTTCAGGATGCGCGCGTCGACCTTCGCGTCGGCGGCCGCACCCGCGACGATCTTCTGGAACAGGTCCATGTCGATCGCGCCCGAGCACGAGTACGTGAACAGCAGGCCGCCCGGACGCAGCAGCTTGAAGCCGCTCAGGTTGATGTCCTTGTATGCGCGCGCCGCGCGATCGACGCTGTCGCGCGTCGGCGCGAACTTCGGCGGATCGAGCACGATCAGGTCGAAGCGCTCGCCTTCGTCGACGAGGCGGCGCAGCGTCTTGAAGGCGTCGGCGTCGAGCCAGGTCGCGCGTTCGGCGTCGAAGCCGTTGGCGACGACGTTCTGCTGCGCGAGCGCGAGCGCATCGCCCGACGAGTCGATCGACACGACGCGCTTCGCGCCGCCCTTGAGCGCGGCGAGCGAGAAGCCGCCCGTGTAGCAGAAGCAGTTCAGCACGTCGCGATCGGCCGCGTACTGCGCCACCAGCGCGCGGTTGTCGCGCTGGTCGACGTAGAAGCCCGTCTTGTGGCCGTTCGGCACGTCGACGTGATAGCGCACGCCGTTTTCGTTCGAGATCAGTGTCGCGGGCGGCGCATCGCCGGCCAGCACGCCGGTCGTCTGTTCGAGCCCTTCCTTGTCGCGGATCGACACGTCCGAGCGCTCGTAGACGTTCGGGCAGTCCGTGGCGCCGACGAGCGCCTTCACGATCGCGTCCTTCCACGCTTCGACGCCTGCCGCCATGAACTGGCAGACGAGCTGGCCGCGCGGCGCGGCGCCGGCTTCGGCGGTGTCCGCGACGTAGTAGTCGACGATCAGCCCCGGGAGCCCGTCGGCTTCACCGAACACGAGCCGCACCGCGCCCGTGCCCGACACCATCGTCGTGCGGTGCGCGACCGCGCGCTGCACGCGGCGCTTGAAGAATGCGTGGTCGATCGGCTCGTTCTCGTCGAAGCTCCACACGCGCACGCGGATCTGCGATTGCGGGCTGTACGCGCCGCGCGCGAGGAAGCGGCCGTCGTGCGCGCGCACGATCACGGTCGCGCCGGGCGCGGGCTTGCCGTCGACGCGGTCGATCGCATTGGCGTAGATCCACGGATGGCGGCGCAGCAGCGATTTTTCCTTGGACGGCTTGAGGGTGACGGTTTGCATGATGAGATCGAAATGGGCCGTGCGCGCAGCCGGCCGTGGCCGGTCGCCGCGCGCGGCGGGTAACACGGGACGCGCGTCAGTCGCGCTTCTTCGCGCGCGGGTGCGCGCTGTCGTAAATCTTCGCGAGATGCTGGAAGTCGAGCGACGTATAGACCTGCGTCGCTGAGACGCTCGCGTGGCCGAGCAGCTCCTGCACCGCGCGCAGGTCGCCGCTCGACTGCAGCACGTGCGTCGCGAACGAGTGGCGCAGCACGTGCGGATGGACGTTGGCGGGGATGCCCGCGGTGAGCGCTGCGCGCTTCACGCGCTCGCGCACGACGCCCGGCGACATCCGGTTGCCGCGCACGGACACGAACAGCGGATGCGGATCGTGCTTCACGAATTCGCCGCGCACCGCGAGCCATGCGTTCAGCGCGTCGATCGCCTTGCGGCCGACCGGCACCTTGCGCTCCTTGTTGCCCTTGCCGCGCACGGTGACTTCGGCTTCGGCGAGGTCGAGCCAGCCGGTCGAGCGGTAGCCGTCGGCCTGCGTGTACATCACGTCGAGCCCGATCAGCTCGGCCAGGCGCAGCCCCGACGAATAGAACAGCTCGAGAATCGCGTGATCGCGAATGCCTTCGGTCGTGTTGGCGAGCGGCGCGTCCATCAATGCGGAAGCATCGTCGACCGACAGCGCCTTCGGCAAGGTCTTCGCACGTTTCGGCGCGCGCACCGCGGCGACCGGGTTCGCGGGCATCTCGACGCGCTGCGCGAGCCAGCGGTAGAACGCGCGCCACGCGGACAGCCGGTGCGAGATCGAACGGGCGGACAGCCCGCCCGAATGTGCACGCGCGACCGCGCCGCGCATGTCGGCGGCCGTCAGCGCGTCGAGCGGCCGGCCGTTCGCGAGCTTCTTCAGCTCGTCGAGTTCGTGCGTGTAGCCGCGCAGCGTGTGTTCCGACAGCTGCCTGACGTGCTTCAGGTTCGACAGGTAGGCGGCGATCGGATCGTCTGTCATCGCGTGCGGCAGGATCAGTGCGGCAGCAGGCGCGTGAGCGCGGCGCTCGCGAGCGTCGCGATCTGCGCGAGGAAGTCGGTGGCCATCCCGTCGTGGAAGCGGCGCGGGTCGGGCGAGCCGAGCACGAGCAGGCCGAACGCGGGCGCATCGTTGCCGGCGAGCGGCGCACGCAGCGCGAGCAGCGCGACCGATGCGGCCGAGCCGTCGCCGGCAGAAGACGCGGCTTCCGCGCCTTCCGCCGCATTCGCGGCCGGGGCGGCGACCGCGGGCGCGAGCCACTGCGCGGCCTCGAAGCCCGTGTTCGCACCGCAGTACGGCGTCGACAGCCCGTTCGTGAACAGGCGCACTTCCTCGCCGACCTGGCGCGCGAAGTCGGCCTGCGAGTAGGTGTCGGCGACATCCCACACGCGCAGCGCCGTCTGCGGCACGTCGAAGACTTCGGCGATGCCGTCGGCAATCGTGCGCGGCAGCGCGTACGGATCGCGTTCCGCGATCACGCGTGCGGTCCAGCGGCTGAACTTCGCGGACAGGCTGTCGTTCTCGTGGCCGTAGCGCACGAGCTCGGCGAGCCGGCGCTCGAGATGCTTGTTCTTGTCGCGCAGCATCTCCATCTGCCGCTCCTGCAGCGAGATAGCGGCCTTGCCGTGCGGGTTCGCGAGGCGGATCGTCGCGAGCAGTTCGGCGTGCTGCGCGAAGAATTCGGGGTTGGCGAGCAGGTAGTCGGCGACTTCGCGATCGTTCATGTGGCGGGAGCGTTCAGTTATCAAGGACGTTGCAAGGTCAGGCGGGCAGGTCGATCTCGCCTTCGAACACGGTCGTGGCGGGCCCGGCCATCATCAGCGCGGCGGCTTCGTCGCGCGCGCCGTCCCAGCTGATCGTCAGCGTGCCGCCATGCGTGTGCACGGTCACCGGCGAATCGAGCAGGCCGCGCCGGATGCCGGCCGCGACCGCCGCGCACGCGCCGGTGCCGCACGCGAGCGTCTCGCCCGCCGCGCGTTCGTACACGCGCAGCTTCACTTCGCTGCGCGACACGATCTGCATGAAGCCGGCGTTCACGCGCTCCGGGAAGCGCGCGTGGTGCTCGATCAGCGGGCCTTCTTCGAGCACCGGATACGCTTCTGCATCGTCGACGACCTGCACCGCGTGCGGGTTGCCCATCGTCACCGTCGAGATCCAGCGCGTCGCACCGCCGACGTCGAGCGGCCACAGCGTGTCGCGACCCTCGGTGCGGCCGTCGAGGCCCGCTGCATCGAACGGCACCTGCGCCGGCGTGAACACGGGCGCACCCATGTCGACGACGACTTCGCCGTTGTCCTGCATCGTCAGCGTGATCAGGCCCTTCATCACCTGCACGCGCACGCTGCGCTTGTCGGTCAGGCCGCGGTCGCTGACGAATTTCACGAAGCAGCGCGCGCCGTTGCCGCAGTGTTCGACCTCGCCGCCGTCGCAATTGAAGATCCGGTACTTGAAATCGACACCGTCGACGGTCGGTTTCTCGACGAGCAGCAACTGGTCGGCGCCGATGCCGAAGTGACGATTGGCGAGCGCACGCACCTGCGCTTCGGTGAGCGGCGGCAATGCGCGCGAATAGCCGTCGAGCACGACGAAGTCGTTGCCCGCGCCGTGCATCTTGGTGAACGAGAGTTTCACTGGGTCCGGATTTCCATGGCGAACAAGGCGGTCAGCGCGGCGCGCGTGACGCCGCGCCATGCCGGGCGCCTCGTTCGTCGTGCTGATCTCAACCGCAAATGATACATGCAGCCGACAGGGGCGTCCTGCGCGGGCGGGGGCGGGTGGGGGCGAAATGGGGCGCATCTGTCGATCGGTCGACTGGTCGCGTGTGCGACAGGCGGGCAGATTGATGCGGTGTGACGGGCCTGTTGCGATGCCAGCAGGGTTCGGCGAAAACACGGGATGGCGCGGACGCGTACTTTCGTACAGGTCAAATTGACGAGGCAATCAAGCGATTCGTATAGTGTGGCTATACGCATGGGCCATGCTGTCGGCATCGCGACTCGAATCTGGGAGATCCATGATCAAGTCGTGGCAGCACAAGGGGCTGGAAGCGTTTTTCACGAACGGGAACAAGGCGGGCATCCGGCCCGACCATGCGCCAAGGTTACGACGCCAGCTTGCACGTCTCGACGTCGCGAGCCGGCCGCTCGACATGAACGTGCCGGGCTGGCGGTTTCACGGCCTTGCCCGTGGACTGGACGGCCATTTCGCGGTGAGCGTGAGCAGCAACTGGCGTCTGACGTTCAGTTTCGACGGCGCCGATGCCGTCCTGGTCGATTACCAGGACTACCACTGAGGTGATTCAAGCGATGACTCGCATCTTCAATCCGCCGCATCCGGGCGAAGCGCTGCGCGACGACGTGCTGCCGGCGTTCGGCCTGACCGTCACCGAGGCCGCGGCGCAACTCGGCGTCACGCGTGCGGCGTTGTCGCGCATTCTGCATGGTCATGCGGGGATCTCGCCGGAAATGGCGTTGCGCATCGAGGCGTGGCTTGGCGAGGAGAACGGCGGTCGCGCGGATCTGTGGCTCGCCCAGCAATCCGCTTACGACTTGTGGCAGGCGCGCGCGAAAGGCGTGCCCAAGATAGCGAGAGCGCGGGCACGCACGTGAACGCGCCCGCGAGCATGGCTCAGTACAGGCTCGGCTCGCCGTTCGGGCGCGTCTTGAAGCGCTTGTGGACCCAATAGTATTGCTCGGGCAGCAGCGGGATCTGTTCCTCGAGGAATGCGTTCATCCGCCGCGCGTCGAGATCGTCGTCGCCGGTCGGGTAGTGATCCCACGGCTTGAATACCTTCAGACGGTAGCCCTTGTAGTTCGGCAGCACCTCGCCGATGAACGGCACGACCTGCGCGCGGCCCGTCTTCGCGAGCCGGCCGACCGCCGTCAGCGTGCACGCGGGCACGCCGAAGAACGGCACGAACGTCGAATTGCGCAGCCCGTAGTCCATGTCGGCGCCGAGCATCACCGGCTTGCGGTCGCGCAGCCAGCGCAGCACGACGCGCGCGCTGTCCGCGCGGCCGACCATCTCGGCGTCGAAACGCCCGCGCGCCTTCTTCGCCTCTTCCTCGAGCACCGCGTTCGAGAACGGCTGGTAGAGCGACCCGCAGCGGCGGTGCAGCGAACGGTTCAGCCAGATCGAGCCGGCCTCGATGCCGACGAAATGCAGGCCGAGGAACAGCGTCGGCGGCAGGTCCGGATCGTCGAGGTCGACCGCGCTGTCGACCTGGATCAGCTTCGCGAGCTTTTTCTCCGAGCCGAACCACTGCACGCTGCGTTCGACGTAGCTGCGGATCGCATGGCGGAAATGCTGCCCGGCAATTTCCTCGCGGCGTTCGTCGCTCCAGTCAGGGAAGCAGAGTTTCAGATTGGTGTGTACGATGCGCTTTCGCCGGCTGGGGATCTTGTAGAGCAGCCAGCCGAGACCATCGCCGAACCGTGCGGTCAGGCCGTACGGCAACAGGGCGAGCAGTTTCAGCAAGCCAATGGCGAGGTGCGTGGCTAGACGACCTAGCATGCGGAACCTCCGTGGGACCGGCTGGCCGGCGCTTTGCAAACAGGGTGGTGAGACAGCGGAAGATGCAGCACGGGCGGCGCTCTGTGACAATTCAGGAAAGCCGCTATAATACGGGCTTCGCCGAGTTAACTGACAACTTGCGGGGCGAAGCCGGTTAGCGTGACACGCGCTGCCCGGTCCTGGTAATCCGCTAAAGCGTCGCCGCTTCAGGCCCAACGAAGCTGGCTACGTGAAACCAACCGTAACCACACAGGAGCCTGAAAAAGTGGCAAACGATTATCTCTTCACGTCCGAATCCGTCTCTGAAGGCCATCCGGACAAAGTCGCGGACCAAATCTCGGACGCGATCCTCGATGCCATCCTCGAGCAGGACAAGTATTCCCGCGTAGCGGCGGAAACGCTGTGCAACACGGGTCTCGTCGTTCTGGCCGGTGAAATCACCACGACGGCCAACATCGACTACATCCAGATCGCGCGCGACACGATCAAGCGCATCGGCTACGACAACACCGACTACGGCATCGACTACAAGGGTTGCGCGGTGCTCGTCGCGTACGACAAGCAGTCGCCGGACATCGCCCAGGGCGTCGATCGTGCACACGACGACAACCTCGACCAGGGCGCGGGCGACCAGGGTCTGATGTTCGGTTACGCGTGCGATGAAACGCCGGAACTGATGCCGCTGCCGATCTACCTGTCGCATCGCCTCGTCGAGCGCCAGGCCAGCCTGCGCCGCGACGGCCGCCTGCAATGGCTGCGCCCGGACGCGAAGTCGCAGGTGACGGTTCGCTACGTCGACGGCAAGCCCGATTCGATCGACACCGTCGTGCTGTCGACGCAGCACGCACCGGACATCGAGCTGCCGGCGCTGCGCGAAGCCGTGATCGAGGAAATCATCAAGCCGACGCTGCCGGCCGACCTGATCAAGGGCGACATCAAGTTCCTGGTGAACCCGACCGGCCGATTCGTGATCGGTGGCCCGCAGGGCGACTGCGGCCTGACCGGCCGCAAGATCATCGTCGACACGTACGGCGGTGCCGCACCGCACGGCGGCGGCGCGTTCTCGGGCAAGGATCCGTCGAAGGTCGACCGTTCGGCTGCATACGCAGGCCGCTACGTCGCGAAGAACATCGTCGCCGCCGGCCTCGCGTCGCGCGCGCTGATCCAGGTGTCGTACGCGATCGGCGTGGCCGAGCCGACCTCGGTGATGGTCAACACGTTCGGCACGGGCCGCGTGTCGGATGCGGTGATCACGAAGCTCGTGCGCGAGCATTTCGACCTGCGTCCGAAGGGCATCATCAAGATGCTCGACCTGCTGCGCCCGATCTACGAGAAGACCGCGGCTTACGGCCACTTCGGCCGCGAAGAGCCGGAATTCTCGTGGGAAGCGACCGACAAGGCGCTCGCGCTGGCCGAAGCGGCCGGCGTCGAGCCGACGGCACGCGTCGCGTAAGCGTCGTTCGCCTCAAATGAAAAACCCCGGCATTGCCGGGGTTTTTTTATGCGTTCCGATCGCCGCGGCGATCGGGCAACGGCACGGGCAACGGCGCGACGGCGATCGTCGCGCGGCGGTGCCCGCCGGCGTGCGCTCAGCGTGCGCCGAACCCGAACCAGCCGTTGCTGGCCGCGAGGCGGCGCGGGCGGTTGACGCGGCGCTGCGGGCCGAGCGTGCGGCGCAGCGCGAGCGCGCGCAGCGACGACGGCTTCTGCAGCAGCGAGCGCAGGCCGGCACGGCGCGAGAACGCTTGCGTGCTCATCATCGAGAAAAATGCGTGGAACCACGCACGGATGCCGTCCAGCCGGCTATGGGCGGGCGTGCGCTCGGCCAGCGCCTGCGTGCGTGCGCGGTGATGGCGCAGCGAGCGGGCAGGAGCGGGCGGCACGACGCGCTTCGCAGCGCGGCTGAGACGGGAAGTCAGACGGAATGGCATGTGAACGATGCTTCGCTTGTATGGATGGCGCCCTTGGGAGCGCACTGGTATGAACGGCCTCGGAGTGCGCAACGGATCTTACCGAAACCCGCTGCGCGCCGCGCCCGCCAGAATTGACAGGCCGCGACAGGCTACAGGGGATTCATGACGCGCAAAAGTCGCGATAAACCCTTGTGCCACAAGGCGTGTGCCGCATACCGCCTGTCGCTGAGGCCGGCGCCGCGCCGCACAGTTCCCTTGAGCCGGATCAAATTCGCGATTGGCATGCCCCTGCGCACGACAATGGTGCTGTTCGCGGCATCCGGCGCCGATTTACAATCGTCACATTCACACAATAAGCGTCTGGCATCCCATGTCGTCTCCATTGCAGTCGGAATCGATCCGCGCGCAAGTCGCGGAATTGCGCGAGCGCGGCTTCGTCGTCGCGCGTGGCCTCGTCAGCGACGAGCAGTGCGCGGCGCTCAGGCAGGTCGCGGAGCGCCAGTTGCGGGAGGCGGCCGAGCCGATCGAGTTCGAGGCGGACCTGCGCTATCCGGGCGCGCCCGAGTCCAAGCATGCGCCGGGCGGGCATACGGTGCGGCGGCTGCTCGACGCGTACTCGCGTGATCCGGCCTTCGCCGAGCGTGCGATCGCACCCGAAATCGGCGCGTGGATGCGCGAGTATTTCGGCGAAGAGCCGGTGCTGTCGCGCGCGCATCACAACTGCATGATGACCAAGCATCCCGCGTACGGCAGCCTGACCGGCTGGCATCGCGATTTCCGCTACTGGTCGTTCGAGCGTCCGGACATGGTGTCGGTGTGGCTCGCGCTCGGGCCGGAAACGAACGAGAACGGCGCACTGTGGCTCGTACCGGGGTCGCACACGGCCGAATTCGGGCCCGAAGCGTTCGATGATGCGAAGTTCTTCCGCAGCGACCTGCCGGAGAACCAGAAGATGATCGCTGCGGCCACGTGCCCGTCGCTGCAGACGGGCGACGTCGTGTTCTTCCACAGCAACACGCTGCATTCGGCCGGGCAGAACCGTTCCGACCAGGTGAAGTTCTCGCTCGTGTATACGTATCACGGTGCGAGCAACCGGCCGGTGCCCGGCACGCGCTCGGCATCGAAATCGGAAGTGCCGTTCTAGGCGCGCAGCGGGCGGCCTTCAAGGCCGCGGTGATGACGCGATGCAGCGCATCGCGGATGCATGGAACAACGGGCGGCCTGGCCGCCCGTTTCGTTTGGCGCGGCCCGAGCGTATGACGCGGGCCGTGCGTGCATCGCGCGGCTGGCGCTCAGCGCTTGCCGCCCGGCATCGCGAGGCCGATCAGGCCGATGAACGATGCGACGGCGCCGCCCACGATCAGCAGGATCGTCTTCGTCGCGGGCGAACCGGTGAAGAAGCGCGACACGTTGTCGTTGATCGAATGGAACGACTGGCCGCCGAAATACAGCAGCACGACGCCGCCGACGAGCAGCGCAACCGAGATGACCCGGGACATACCAACCTCGCAGAAACGGTGATTCGAGACGCCGCAGTGTAGGCGACGGCCGCGGCCGCGTCCATCGTCGCGCCGGCGAGCGCGTTCCGGCCGCTTTCGCTACCATAGTCGTCGTATGACTCCTTCGCCGCCGCCGCGCCGCAAGCGCGGCCGGCGCGCGTCCCTTCTCCCGATGTCCTGACGGAACCGACTCATGGCCTACGAAGCAGCTTCCGAACGTTATGCCGACATGCAATACCGCACCTGCGGCAAATCCGGGCTCAAACTGCCCGCGCTGTCGCTCGGCCTGTGGCACAACTTCGGCGACTCGACGCCGATCTCGACGCAGCGCGACATCCTGCGCACCGCGTTCGACCTCGGCATCAACCACTTCGACCTCGCGAACAACTACGGGCCGCCGTACGGCAGCGCGGAAACCAACTTCGGCCGGTTGCTGAAGGAAGATTTCCGGCCGTATCGCGACGAGCTGCTGATCTCGACGAAGGCCGGCTGGGACATGTGGCCGGGGCCTTACGGCAGCGGCGGCGGGTCGCGCAAGTACGTGCTCGCGAGCCTCGACCAGAGCCTGCAGCGGATGGGGCTCGACTACGTCGACATCTTCTATTCGCACCGCTTCGATGCGCACACGCCGCTCGAGGAAACGGCGGGCGCGCTCGCGTCGGCCGTGCAGCAGGGCAAGGCGCTCTACATCGGCATTTCGTCGTACTCGGCGGCGAAGACGCGCGAGATGGCCGAGCTGCTCGCGCAGTACAAGGTGCCGCTGCTGATCCACCAGCCGTCGTACAACCTGCTGAATCGCTGGGTCGAAACCGAACTGCTCGGCACGCTCGACGAGATCGGCACGGGCAGCATTGCGTTCACGCCGCTCGCGCAGGGGCTGCTCACGTCGAAGTACCTGAACGGCGTGCCGGCCGACGCGCGCGTGAACAAGCCGGGCGGCGGCTCGCTGAAGCAGGATCACCTGAGCGCGGACAACCTCGACCATGTGCGCAAGCTCAACGCGATCGCCGAACGGCGCGGGCAGAGCCTCGCGCAGATGGCGCTCGCCTGGGTGTTGCGCAACGGCCGCGTGACGTCCGCGCTGATCGGCGCGAGCCGCGCGGAGCAGGTGCGTGAAAACGTCGGCGCGCTGAAGAACCTCGAATTCTCGGCGGAAGAGCTCGCGGAGATCGATCGTTACGCGACGGAAGGCGGCATCAATCTGTGGGAAAAGCCGTCCACCGATCAGGCGATCTGACCGGCAGTCGATACGGCATGCGAAACATCGCGTGCCGTATTGATGGCTTGCGCGCGGCACATCGCATCGCTGCAGTGCAGCGATGCAGGTCACGCACGGGTGGTGCGCCGCTAGATCAGCGCAGGCAGGCCTTCGACGAGCAATACCGCGACGCCGACGCCGAGAATGACGCCCAGCACGCGCAGTAGGTTATGGCGGAATTCGGTTGCGCACGGCACCGCGCCGAGAAATAGCGCTCCGGCCAGCGCCATCGGAATCAACAGGATGAAGTCGCCGATCGTGAAGTAGGTCGTCATGCGTGTCTCCAAGGTCGACCGGAGCGGGCGCGTGCGCGCTTGCTCCGGCCCCATGCCGGGTGTTTCTAGTCTTGGTCCGGCCCGATTGCGAGCGGGGCGGTCAATTCGAGTATAGGCAACCGGCAGCGCTTTTCGCTATCCGAACCATTAAAAATCAGCGGAAAGCCCCGTGAATCGCGCACTTTTCCCGCAAGTTAGACGAACGCCTTGCGCGTATCTTTCTCGCGCCTTTCGATTTTTGCGGATTCGTCGTATGTGTCCGATGCGTGCCGCCGCCCCCGCGGGCGCGGCGGCACGCCCGCTCATGCGCGGTCGGGTTGCACGCGGGCGGCCGGCCCGCGGAACACGAGCGCGAGCCCCGCGATGATCGCGCCCATGCCGGCGAGCGCGAGCGGCTCGGGCCGGTTGCCGAGCCATGCGGCATCCATCAGCGTGGTGACGACGGGCACGAGATAGAACAGGCTCGTCACGTTGACGAGATCGCCGCGCTGCATCAACCGGTAGAACAGCAGTTGCGCGATCACCGAAATCACGATGCCGAGCCACAGCAACGGGATCACGAAGGCCCAGCTCAGGTCGAACGACACCGGCCGGAACGGCACGATCGCCACGCACAGCGCGAGGCCGATCGCATTCTGCAGCGGCAGCACGTCGGCGGGCGCCGCACGTACGCGTTTTTGCAGCAGCGAGCCGGCGGTCAGCGCGACGAGCGCGGTGAGCGCGCACGCGATGCCCGCGAGTGACAGGCCGCCGTCTCCTGTGCCGCGGAACACGACGAGCGCGAGACCGGCCAGCGACAGCGCGAGCCCCGCGATGCGCACGGGCTGCCAGCGCCGCTCGACGATCGCGAGCGTGAGGATCGGCTGTACGCCGAGGATCGTCGCGAGCACGCCCGGCGCGATCCCGCGTTCGAGCGCGAGCAGGTAGAAGATCGAATAGCCGCCCATCATCAGCAAGCCGGTCAGCGCGGCCATGCGCCGTTCGCCGCGCGGCGGCAGCCAGCGCTTGCGCAGGAGGGCCAGCCCGAGCAGCACGGACGATGCGAGTGCGAAACGTGCGGTGAGAAAGACGAACGCGGACGCGTGACGCAGCCCGAGTTCAGCGAAGATCGCGCCGCTGCTCCACAGCAGCACGAAGAGCGACGTCGCGCCATGCGCGGCGAGCGCGCGTTTGAACGAAACCATGTGAATCCACCTGTCGAACGGATCGGAATGTTCCATCCGCGCGCGCAGCAGCACGCCGTGCGTCACGACGCACGAATGCGGGCCTGCGGGCGAATGGAAGACGAAACGAAAAGCCGGCTGGTCAGCCGGCGCGTGCCGCCGGAGGGGGCGGCGCGGCGCCGACGAGCGGCGGGGCGACAGGAGGAGGAAGGACCGACGGATGCGCGCACGCCTGCGGCCGCGAGTCGAACTGCGGCCGGGATTTTGCGAGGGCGGACGTGAGCGGATGCATCGTGTCGGAATGCGCTTGAACGCGAATGAGCATCAAAGGTACCGCAAGGCCTGCATCGGATGCAACACAAGTCGGTGGCGCATCGCATGGCGAAGGTCGGAGGGCGATGCGTGGGCAACCGTTGCTGTGCGGGCTGCGTTCGAGGCAGGGGGAAGGTGATGACGACGGCGTCGCGTGATTCGGCAATCGCAGTCGCGCGAAATTGCCTGGTGACCCGATACCGGATTCACGGTGCACCTGGGGCGTCCGTCACGTACGCGCCGCGGTGATGCCGGGGATTCGGCGGCCAGTCACATTCGACAGGGTATGATGGGGGTAACCGGGCGGGCAAGCGTCTACCCCGGCGCAGTGGTTGATTGGAGACATTCGACGAATTCGCGGCACTTCGCCTGCTTCTTCTTCTTTTCGTGCTTCGATAAACCGTGAACAATGGGATTACGCGCAACGCTCCGACGAGAGCGCGCGGATCGTGCATTTGCCGGCCCCCAGCGGGCCGGGTTTCAAGATTCAAGAGTGGGGAACCATCATGCATGTCGGGTCGATTGTCTGCACTACCCATATCGCGGTGCCGAAGGGCGCGCGCGGCATCGTCCAGCGCGTCCTGGGCGACATGGCCATGGTGACCTGGTACGCGGGCGTACCGGGCGAGTCCAAGGAACTCAACACCGAGCCGTTCTTTCTCGAGGACCTGATCGACACCGGCGAATCCGTGCTGCCGGCCGGCGCGGCGCTTCACTAAGCGCCATCATCGCACCGGGCGCTCGTCTTTCAGCCCGGCTGGCGGCACAATGCGGGGCATGAAAGACGTCATTTCCGCTCCCGCTTCTCCCGCCGGCCCGCCGTTCGCCGGACTCACGCCCGAGTGCGTGCTCGACGCGCTCGACAGCGTGCTGATACCGGCCGGCCTGCGCACCGACGGGCGCCTGCTCGCGCTCAACAGCTACGAAAACCGCGTCTATCAGGTCGGTATCGAAGACGGCCCGCCGGTCGTCGCGAAGTTCTACCGTCCGGCACGCTGGTCGGACGAAGCGATCCTCGAAGAGCACGCGTTCGTCGCCGAACTCGCCGCGCGCGAGATTCCGGCGGTGCCCGCGCGCACCTTCGACGGCCGCACGCTGCATGCGTTCGACGGCTTCCGCTTCTCGATCTTCGAGCGGCGCGGCGGCCGCGCGCCCGATCTCGATCGCAGTGACACGCTCGAATGGCTCGGCCGCTTCATCGGCCGGATCCATGCGGTCGGCGCGACGCAGCCGTATGTCGCGCGCCCCGTGCTCGACATCAGGACGTTCGGCTATGAGCCGCGCGACTACCTGCTCGCGCACGATTTCATTCCGGACGATGTGCGGCCCGCATACGAGACGGCCGTGAACCTCGCGCTCGAAGGCGTCGAGGCCGCGTTCGAGCGGGCGGGCGAGATCCGCCTGCTGCGCACGCACGGCGACTGTCATCCGAGCAACGTGCTGTGGACCGATGCCGGCCCGCATTTCGTCGACTTCGACGACAGCCGGATGGCGCCCGCGATCCAGGATCTGTGGCTGCTGCTGCCGGGCGATCGCGAAGGCGCGTCGCGTGCGCTGGCGGACCTGCTGGCCGGCTACGAGGATTTCTGCGAATTCGAGCCGCGCGAGCTGCATCTCGTCGAAGCGCTGCGCACGCTGCGGCTGATCCACTACGCCGCATGGCTCGCGCGGCGCTGGGACGATCCCGCATTTCCGGCCGCGTTCCCGTGGTTCAACACGCATCGTTACTGGGAAGCGCGCGTGCTCGAGTTGCGCGAGCAGATCGGTGCGATGCAGGAAGGGCCGCTCTGGCCCGTGTGACGGCGCGCGCGGCACCCTCGCCGCGCGACATGCCGGTGCGGGCCGCGGCGCGATGCGCGCGGCCCGTTTCCCTCAGAACTTCAGCATCAGCTTGATCAACGCGGCGAAGCGCTTGCCGTACGGCGGCGCGAGCAGGTTGCGCGCGTTCAGGCGCGCCTGCGTGAGCACCGGCTTCATCTTCGAGAACGTCACGAAGCCGTCGTAGCCGTGATAGGCGCCCATGCCGCTCGCCCCGACACCACCGAACGGCAAACTGCCGCACGCGATGTGCATCAGCGTTTCGTTGATCGACACGCCGCCCGAGATCGTTTCGCGCATCACGCGGTCGATCGTGCCGCCGTCCTCGTCGAACAGGTAGAGCGCGAGCGGACGCGGGCGTGCATTCACGTAGGCGATCGCTTCGTCGAGCCGTTCGTACGGCACGAGCGGCAGCAGCGGCCCGAAGATTTCCTCCTGCATCAGTTGCGACGCGGCCGGCACCTGCGTGACCGCGCACGGCACGAAGCGGCGCGATGCGGGATCGGATTGCGCGTCGGACAGCGGATGCAGTTGCGCGCCGGCCGCCTGCGCGTCGCTCGCGAGCTGCTGCAGCCGCGCGTAGTGGCGCGGCGACACGATCGTCGTGTAGTCGCCGTTGGCCGACAGGTCCGGATACAGCTTCGCGAACCGGGCGCGTGCGCGCTCGATGAACGCGGCTTCCATGCCGCGCGGCAGCAGCACGTAGTCGGGCGCGATGCAGGTCTGGCCCGCGTTCAGCGTCTTGCCCGCGACGATCGCGTCGACCGCTGCATCGAAGCGCGCGTTCGGGCCGACGATCGCCGGCGACTTGCCGCCGAGTTCAAGCGTGACGGGCGTGAGGTTGTCGGCGGCTGCGCGCATCACGTGGCGGCCGACGTGCGTCGAGCCGGTGAACAGCAGGTGATCGAACGGCAGCCCGCTGAACGCGGCGCCCACTTCCGCATCGCCGTTCACGACCGCGACGTGGTCGCGCGTGAAGGTCTTGGCAATGAGCTGCTCGAACAGCGCCGACGTGCGCGGCGTCAGTTCGGACATCTTGATGATCGCGCGGTTGCCGGCCGCGAGCGCGCAGATCAGCGGGCCGGCCGCGAGCAGCACCGGATAGTTCCACGGCACGACGATGCCGACCACGCCGAGCGGCTGCGGCATCACCTTCGCGCGCGCCGGGCGCAGCCACTTGTTCATCGGCTTGCGGATCGGCTTCATCCAGCGCTTGCCGTGCTTGAGCGCGTCGTCGATCTCTTCCTTCGCCATCCAGATTTCCGACAGCAGCACTTCCTGCTTCGCGCGATGACCGAAGTCGGCGCTGATCGCTTCGGCGAGGGCATCCGCATGGTCGATCAGCATCGTGCGCAGCGCGCGCAGGTGCTGCACGCGCGTTTCCCATGCCGGATACGGCGCGCGCAGGTAGGCCGCGCGCTGGTCGCGCAGCAGCGCCGTCAGCGCATCCACCGACGGCAGGGCTTGCGGGGCCAGTTCGGGCAGGTCGTTCTTCATGTCGTCTCCTCCAGTTGGGCCAGGCGGGTCGGCCGGCCGTCACGCCGCATGCGCACGCTCGGCGAGCGCGGCGACGCGGATCGGGGTGGTGCGGGTCGCGCGGCACGGGGCCGGATGCGACGTGTACTCGAAAACCGGTTGAAGCGTGCAGCGGGCGTCGCATCCGCGCGACGGTGTGTGCATCCGGAAACTGCTTTGTGGCGCATGCATGTGCGGCGCGATGTGACTGCCGACAGGCACGCGTCGCTGCGCCGTGAGCGCCTGCCGGTGCGCCGAAGCGGGGCAGCGCGACAGGTCAGTCAAATCGTGCCGCAGTGCACCGTGCCGCTGCGGCGGCAAACCATCCAAACGGTCGGCGACGACACGTGCCGTTCGATTTCGACCGACTGCGCGCATGACGTTAAGCATTCCCGCGCGGGCAGCCGTTTGAAATGAAATGCGGGCTGCGCGCATCGCATCCGGACCACCCGGTCGGCACGCGGCCTGCAGAACCTGGCGCTGCATCGTCGTCACTCCCGTTGCGCGACGGATCGGCTTCTCGTGGCCGGCGCGTCGCGCCAAGCGAATCGATACATCTTAAATTTAGTTCACGCGAGCGTTTAGAGGAATCGCTCTTGAATCGGCGCGCCGCGCGCGCGACGGCCATTCCTACAATGCCCGAACATTACAAGAGGGGACGCGGTCGCGCGGCGGTGCCGGGCGCCTTCCATGACACGACGGAGACGTGACATGCAATACGACTACATCATCGTCGGCGGCGGTTCGGGCGGGTCGAGCCTCGCAGGCCGTCTCGCCGATGCCTGCCCCGACGCGACGATCGCGCTGATCGAGGCCGGCTCGCATACGGAGCGCAACCTGCTCGTCAACATGCCCGTCGGCATCGCGGCGCTGGTGCCGTTCAAGCTCGGCACGAACTACGGCTACGAGACGGTGCCGCAGCCGGGCCTCGGCGGGCGGCGCGGCTATCAGCCGCGCGGGCGCGGGATGGGTGGCTCGAGCGCGATCAACGCGATGATCTACACGCGCGGCCACCCGGGCGACTACGACGAATGGGCGCAGCTCGGCGCGACCGGCTGGGGGTGGCAGGACGTGCTGCCGTATTTCCGCCGCGCGGAAGGCAACGCGCGCGGCGCCGATGCGTGGCACGGTGCGGACGGCCCGCTCACGGTGTCGGATCTGCGCTTTCGCAATCCGTTCTCCGAACGATTCATCCAGGCGGCGCACGCGGCCGGCTATCCGCTGAACGACGACTTCAACGGCGCGACGCAGGAAGGCGTCGGCTTCTACCAGGTCACGCACCGCGACGGCTCGCGCTGCAGCGTCGCCCGCGCGTATATCTACGGCCGCAACCGGCCGAACCTGCACGTGATCACCGATGCGACGGTGCTGCGCGTCACGTTCGACGGCAAGCGCGCGGCCGGCGTCGCGATCGCGCGCAACGGGCGAGTCGAGACGCTCGACGCGCGCGCGGAAGTGATCGTGTCGGCCGGTGCGTTCAATTCGCCGCAACTGCTGATGTGCTCGGGGATCGGCCCGGCGGAGCAGCTGCGCCGGCACGGGATCGCGGTCGTGCAGGATGCGCCGGACGTCGGCACGAACCTGATCGACCATATCGATTTCATCATCAATACGCGCGTGAATTCATCGGAACTGGTCGGCGTGTGCCTGCGCGGGATCGCGAAGATGACGCCCGCGCTCGCGCGCTATTTCTCGAGCCGCACCGGGATGATGACGAGCAACGTCGCGGAGGCCGGCGGCTTCATCAAGAGCGATCCGTCGCTCGAGCGTCCCGACCTGCAACTGCACTTCTGCACGGCGCTCGTGGACGACCACAACCGCAAGATGCACTGGGGCTTCGGCTATTCGCTGCACGTGTGCGCACTGCGGCCGTTCAGCCGCGGCACGGTGGCGCTCGCGAGCGGCGATGCGCGCGACGCACCGCTGATCGATCCGCGCTTCTTCAGCGATTCGCGCGATCTCGACCTGCTCGTGCGCGGCACGCAGGCGATGCGCAGGATCCTGTCGCAGGCGCCGCTCGCGTCGCAGGGCGGGCGCGAGCTGTACACGCGGGCCGACCAGAGCGAAGCGGAACTGCGCAAGACGATCGTCGAGCATGCCGACACGATCTACCACCCGGTCGGCACCTGCCGGATGGGCTCGGACGCGCGCGCGGTCGTCGATCCGCAACTGCGCGTGCGCGGCGTCGAAGGGTTGCGTGTGGTGGATGCGTCGGTGATGCCGACGCTGGTCGGCGGGAATACGAATGCGCCGTCGGTGATGATCGGCGAACGCGCGGCGGATTTCATCGTCGCCACGCGCAAGGGCGCGGCGCCGCGCGGCGAGGCAGCCGCGGC
>NZ_JAAGPC010000140.1:0-22814 GCF_017104595.1 Burkholderia sp. Tr-20390
TGCCGGCACGCGTCACGCCGCTCGACCGCTCGGACTACGCGGCGCTGGCTGCCGCGTTGCGCAGCGACGCGCTCGACCTGGATGCCGAGCCGTGCGCGGTCGACAACGGCGCGCCATGGCTGGTCGTGCGGCTGAAGTCGGCCGATGCCTGCATCGGCCTGACGCCCGATCCGGCCGCGCTGGCGGCGCTCACGCACCGCTACGGCACGGACGGCGTCGCCGTCTACGCGCCGCATGCCGAAGGCGGCCCCGCGACGTTCGAAATCCGCTGCCTGATGACGGGCGGCAATTTCGGCTTCGGCGAGGATCCCGTCACCGGCAGCGCGAACGCCGCGCTCGCCGGGCTGCTGACGCGGCAGGAACGCCGCCCCGGCCAGTCGTATACGGCCCGCCAGGGTACGGCGATCGGCCGCGACGGCCGCGTCTTCGTCAGCTATGACGAAGACGGCACCACGTGGATCGGCGGCCAGGTCGTCACCGTCGTCGACGGCTCTTTCCTGTCACCCGCCTGACATTTCGCGATGTGCGATGGCGCCGGCCCGTCCGGCGCCCCCCTACGATTCGCCCAACTATCGCAAAAACGTTCCAACCAGTAATATCGGGCCTAATCCGTTGTTTCGGAGGTCTGTCCATGGTTGCGTGTCCCGCGAACGAACAGACGTCGGGACAACCCCGACCAATAATCAGCCATCCAGACGGATGGCGCACGCGAGCAGTACGCCACCCGCTTCGATGAGCTCCGCCCGGTCCAACCATACGCCGCCGACCCGGCCGCTACGCGCGCCGCGCAAATCGCGCCGGCGTGCGCTATTTGCGATCCCGCTGCTCGGGATGCTGGCGCTCGCGCTGCTGTGGGCCGTGATCATCGCGCGTCTGTCGGTGGAAAAGGACAGCGCGTACAAGGAAGCAGCGGCTTCCGCCGCGATCCTGTCCTCCGCGCTCGAGCAGCATACGGTCAAGGCGATCCACCAGGTCGACCAGATCACCCGCTTCGTCAAGTTCGAATTCGAGAAGTCGCCCGCCCGCTTCAACCTCGCCAGCGCCGTCGAGAAAGGCGTCGTGCCGAGCGACACGCTGATCCAGGTGTCGCTCGTCAACGCGAAGGGCATCCTGTTCGCGAACACGGCCGAGCTGCATCCGCAGCCGATCAACCTGTCCGACCGCGAGCACTTCAAGGTCCACCTCGCGCACAACGACGACCGCCTGTTCATCAGCAAGCCCGTACTCGGCCGCGTGTCGAGCCACTGGACGCTGCAGATGACACGGCGCCTGAACAACCCGGACGGCAGCTTCGCGGGCATCGTCGTCGTGTCGGAAGACCCGAGCTACTTCACCAACGACTTCTACAACAACGCGGCGATCGGCAAGGAAGGCGTGATCGCGGTGGTGTCCGATACCGGCGCGGTGCTCGCGCGGCGCACGGGCTCGGTCAGCAATGCGCCCGGCGCGTTTTCCGCGTCGGGTGTTTACCCGATCGCCGAGCGCGTGACGGGCACGATCATCGACCCGATCGACGGCGTGACGCGCATCGTGTCGTACCGCCACCTCGACGGCTACCCGCTCGCGGTGATGGTCGGGCTGTCGCAAACCGAGGAATTCGCGGACTACTACCACACGCGCAACGTCTACCTGCTGATGACGAGCTTCATCACGCTCGCGATGCTCGCTTTCTTCGGCGTCGCGACGGGCCTGATCGGGAAGCTGCTCGGCCGTGAGCGCGAAATGACGCAGCTCGCCGAGTACGACCTGCTCACCGGCCTCGCGAACCGCTATGCGACGCTGCGCGGGCTGCGCAACGACGTGTCGATGCCGGCGAGCCTGTCGCGGCTCGGGCTGCTGTTCATCGATCTCGACAACTTCAAGACCGTCAACGACACGCTCGGCCACAACGCCGGCGACATCGTGCTGCAGATGACCGCGTCGCGCCTGTCCGATGCGGTCGGCGACGAAGGCTCGCTCGCGCGCATCGGCGGCGACGAGTTCGTCGTGGTGATGAAGGGCGACGACGTCGAGCGGCGCGCGGTACGGCTCGCGGAAGCGATCATCCGGATGTTCGGCGAACCGTTCGACGTGCGCGGCAGCTCGTTCGTGCTGCATGCGAGCATCGGCATCGCGCTGCACACGGTGGCGAACGAGAGCGAGATCGACCTGCTGAAGAAGGCCGACCTCGCGATGTACAGCGC
This sequence comes from Burkholderia sp. Tr-20390, assembly GCF_017104595.1. Taxonomy (NCBI): domain Bacteria; kingdom Pseudomonadati; phylum Pseudomonadota; class Betaproteobacteria; order Burkholderiales; family Burkholderiaceae; genus Burkholderia; species Burkholderia sp. Tr-20390. The sequence goes on from NZ_JAAGPC010000140.1 coordinate 2,184, forward strand.
GAAGGACGCCGGCAAGAACTGCTACCAGTTCTATGCGCCGCACCTGTCGCACCGCGCCGACCACCTGATGCGCTGGGAGCAGCAACTGCGCGTCGCGCTCGCCGAGGGGCAGCTGTTCCTCGCGTACCAGCCGAAGATCGACCTCACGCACCGCCACATCACCGGCTTCGAGGCGCTCGCGCGCTGGGATCATCCGGAGCACGGCGTCATCTCCGCGAACGAATTCATTTCGATCGCCGAATCGACCGGCCTGATCGTGCCGATCGGCGACTTCGTGATCCGCACCGCGTGCGAGCAGATCGCGCGCTGGCGCGACGAAGGCCACGACACGCTGACGCTCGCGGTCAACATCTCGCCGGTGCAGTTCTGGCGCGGCGACCTGATCGAGACGATCTCGCAGGCGCTACAGGACACCGGCATCGACGCGAACCGGCTCGAGATCGAGATCACCGAGACCGCGATGATGGAATATCCGGAGCTCGTGTCCGAGAAGATCGTCGCGCTGAAGAAGCTCGGCATCCGGATCGCGCTCGACGATTTCGGCACCGGCTATTCGTCGCTGTCGTACCTGCATCGCTTCTCCGTCGACACGCTGAAGGTCGACCGCTCGTTCGTGCAGGCGATCCCGAACGATCGCAGCGTGTGCGTGATGGTGTCGTCGATCGTGCATCTCGCGCGCTCGCTCGGCCTGACCGTCGTCGTCGAAGGCACGGAAACCGAGGAGCAGATCACATGGCTCGCCGCGCTCGGCGAGATCGAGGCGCAAGGTTTCCTGTTCTCGCGACCGGTGCCGGCCGATGCGATTCCCGCGCTGATCGCACGCTTCGGCGTGCGCGGCGACGCGCCGAACGTGATCGCGCATCGCGCGACCGGCAGCACGGGCGCGTAAGCGCACCGCGGCCGTGGCCTTGGTGGCTATTGCGCGCGCCGTCATTGTTTCGTTTTCCGATCCGATTGTTTAGTTCGTGAACTAGCGTTTTCGCGCATGGCAGTGTCACGGTGCGCGGCGGACAATTGGGAGGGCCAACGTGTCGGCGGGCCGCCGGCATGGCCGCACGCGAGAGATCGGGCCCCGCGCTCACACCACCAACATGACTACCGTCGAAATCGAAGCGACCGCTGATGTCGAACAGGCTCAGGCGTCCCTGTGGGACCTGTTCAAGGTCGTCGCCAGCATTTCAGCGGTCTCGTGGGGCGGGCTGTCGATGATGGCGCAGCTCGAACGCCACTACGTGGAGCGGCTGAAGCGCATCGAGCCCAACGTCTTCGGCGACCTCGTCGCGCTGGCCTGGCTGGTGCCGGGCCCCGTCGGCTGCAACGTGGCGGTGCAGGTCGGCCAGATCCTGCACGGCCGCATCGGCGCGTGGATCGCGGGCATCGCGAGCGTGCTGCCGTTCTCCATCCTGATGACGCTGTTCGCGATCTTCTATCGCACGCCGCTCGTGCGCTCGCTCGCCGCGCCGATGCTGATCAATCACTTCGGGATGGTGCTCGCCGCGCTGATCGGCGTCACGTGGGTCAAGCAGCTGCGCTCGCTCGCGCGCACACGGCGCGAACAACTGATCGCCGCGCTGTCGACGATTCTGCTCGGTTTCGCGCATAATCCGGCCGCCTTCGTCGGGATTCTCTTCGCCGCGTTCGCGGCCGGCTGGCTCACGGGGCCGCCGCAACGCGACGCGGTCGATTTCACGTTGTCGACCCGCGACCGCAACCTGCTCGTGCTGCTCGGCGTGCTCGTCACGCTGTTCGCGGTGCCGCTGCCCGGCGATTACCAGGCGACGCTGCTGTGGCCGCGTCTCGCCGGCGCCGGCATGACATTGTTCGGCGGCGGCTTTTCCGCGCTGCCCGTGCTCAAGACGCTGTTCGTCACGCCCGCAACCGGCATCTCCGATCACGACTTCACGCTGGCGTTCGCGCTGTCCCCTGTCGCGCCGGGGCCGCTGCTGAACGTCGTCCCGTTTCTCGGCTACCTGACCGACGGCTGGGTCGGCGCGCTGCTCGCGACGGCCGCACTGTTCATTCCGTCGGGTTGCCTCGTCGTGTTTGCGCAGAACCACCTGTCCCGGCTCAAGCGCCATTCGCGCTTCGAGCACGGGATGCGGCTGCTGCGTGCGGCGACCACGGGTTTTCTCGTCGTCGCCGTCGTGAGGATCCTGTACCGCGAACCCGTCGACCCCGTTTACTGGCTGACGGGCGCCTTCGCGACGCTGTGCTTCGCGCGCTTCAAGGTGCCCGTCTATGCCGTGTACGGCACGGTCGCGGTGGCTTGCGGCGTGTGGCTGCTGGCCGCCGCGCGCTGACGGGCGGCGACCACCGCCCCGCCGGGTTCTACCGGCATTCGCCCGTCCAGGCCCTCCTCAACCTGCCTGCATCGCGACCCGGCGTGCCATCCAGCGGGCGCGCAGCGCGTCGTAAGCGAGGTTGAAGCAGAACGTGTAAGGCAGGAAGAACAGCACGATGCCGAGGTCGAGCAGCAGCGCCTCGACGAGGCTCACGTTCAGCCACCACGCGGCGACCGGCACCACCATCGCGACGAGACCGAGCTCGAACGTGACCGCATGCGCGATCCGCATGCCGAGCGTGCGGGTCAGCCCCGCGCGACGCTCGAAGCGGTCGAACAGCGTGTTGAACGCCATGTTCCACGCCATCGCGATCAGCGACACCATCACCGTCAGCACGCCGACGTGCGACACCGGCATGTCGAGCAGCCACGCGCCGATCGGCGCGCACAGCGCGATCGCGACCAGCTCGAACGTCAGTGCATGCAGCAGCCGTTCCGTCACCGTTTTGTTGACCTGTTTCATGATTCCCTCCGATTCGTCTACTTCGTACATGGCCGCCATTTTGATCGGCGCAACCGTATGAATCCAGTTTGATATCATCGGTTTTACCGATATATCGCCACCAGGAGCGCCGCATGCGCCACGCCCCCGAAGCCCTGCTCGCCTTCGCCGAAGCCGCGCTGCTCGGCTCGTTCACGGCCGCCGCGCGCAAGCTCGGCAAGCGCCAGTCGACCGTGTCGGAGGCGATCGCGAACCTCGAGATCGATCTCGGCGTGCAGTTGTTCGATCGCTCGACGCGCGCACCGACGCTGACCGATGCCGGGCGCGCGCTGCTGCCGCAGGTGCAGCGCGCACTCGAGGCCGGCGCGGCGATCGACCGGACGGCCGCGCGGCTCGCGCGTGGCGAGGAAGCGCGGCTGACGCTCGTCGTGTCCGATACGTACCAGTCGAAACGCTACGAGGAAACGTTGATGGCGCTCGAACGGCGCTTCCCGGCGCTCGAGCTCGAATGCCAGATCGCCGAGCACGAAGACGTGCTCGACCTGATCCAGCAGGGGCGCGCGCAGCTCGGGCTGATGGCCGCGCGCGCGGCCTACCCGGCCGATATCGGCGCGGCGACGATCGCGGAGGAGTCGGAAATCGGGCTGTTCGTCGGCCGCACGCACGCGCTCGCCGAATACGGCGACGCCGACGTGCCGCACGCCGCGCTGCGCGACGTGCGCGAACTGCGCCTCAATACCTATGTGAAAACGGAAGGCCGCGGCGCCGACGACCGGATCGTCGTCGGCACGCAGCACTGGCTGGCGCCAAGCTACCTGATGCTGCTGGAGATGGCCGTGCTGGGGTTCGGCTGGGCCGAACTGCCGCGCTGGATGGTCGACCACTTCGCGCGCGATCGGCTGTGCGAACTGCGTGCGCGCGGCTGGCCGCGCCGTGTGCGGGTCGATGCGGTCTGGTCGCGCAACCGGCCGCTCGGCCCGGTCGGTTCATGGCTGCTCGATGCGATGCTGGCCGCGTAGCGGCGCTTGCCGGCGCACCCGCGGCTGCACGCGTGCCGGCCGGCTGCGGTCAATCAGAAACCGCGCGACAACACCGCCGCGCCGATCGTGACGACGCCGAGCACGAGGTTCACGAGCACGAGCAGGCGCACCGTATTCACCGCGCGTGCGCCGTCCGGCCACTTCTGCGCCTGCACCGCACGGCGGATGCGCGGGAACAGCGCGAACCGGATATGCCCGAAGATCAGCATCATCACGACGCCGAGCCCGGCCATCGCGTGCAGCGACCACGTCGCGTGCGCGCCGCCGAATTGCACGAGCAGGAAGCCGCCGGTCAGCAGGATCACGATCACGGAGCCCGAGACCCAGTTGAAGAAGCGGCCGAACACGCCCTCGATCAGCGGCAACCGAAGCTGCGGCGACAGGTCGGACAGCGCCGGGCGCAGGCAGAAGTTGGCGAAGACCATCCCGCCCACCCACACGGCGACGGCCAGCAGATGAAGAAACAGCGCGACGGAGACAGCATGGGACATGACGGCGATCCTGTGAGGAGTGGGGTGCGGCGAACGGCCGCGTCGCACGCGGCATCGAGCGACGTTCGACCGGATTGTCGCCGAGCGGTTCAGACCCCAGGCTCGATTTCACATTATTTTGCAAGTTCCGCGTGACAGCGCCACGCTTGCTTACCCGAATCCCCCTCCAAAAGAAAAAGCCGCACGTCCGCCGAAGCGGAGGTGCGGCCTTCGATCGCGGCTGAACCGGGCGATCGAACGTGCGCAGCGTCAGCCGAGCAGCGGACGCAGTTCGCTGACGACCTTGAGCTTCGTGTCCGGCGCGCGGCCCTTGCGGGCGCGCTTGCCGACGTGCGGCGCCAGCCCCGCATACGACAGCGTTTCGTCCATCGTCTTGCCGCCGCGGCCGGTGCCGATCAGCACGACGCCGGCCGGATCGATCGCGAGCGCCTGCACGAGCGTTTCCTTGTCGTCGAGCGCCATCAGGATCACGCCGCGACCGCCGCCGGACAGCGTCTTCATCTCGTCCATCCCGAACACGAGCAGGCGGCCGCCGCTCGACAGGCACGCGACCTGCGTCGCGTTCGGCAGCACCGGCATCGGCGCGAGCGGCGCCGCGCCCGCATCGATCGTCATGAACGCCTTGCCGGCCTTCACGCGGCTCACCATGTCGCCGACCTTCGCGAGGAAGCCGAAGCCGTTGCTCGACGCGAGCAGCAGTTGCTGGTCAGCCGGCGCCGCGTAGTAGTGCATCAGGTGCGAGCCCGACTCGAGCTCGATCAGCGACGTGACGGGCACGCCGTCGCCGCGCCCGCCCGGCAGCACCGACACGTCCACCGAGTACACGCGGCCGCTGCTGCCCCACGCGATCAGGCGATCCGGCGTGCGGCACTGGAACGCCGCGTACAGATGGTCGCCGGCCTTGAACGAGAAGCTGGCCGGGTCGAGCCCGTGGCCCTTCAGCGCACGCACCCAGCCCTTCTGCGACACGACCACCGTGACCGGCTCGTCGACCACCTTCGCCTCGAAGGTCGCGCGCTTTTCCTGCTGGATCAGCGTGCGGCGATCGTCGCCGTACTGCTTCGCGTCGGCCTCGATCTCCTTGATCATCAGCCGCTTCATCGCGCTTTCGTTCGCGAGCAGTTCCTCGAGCTTCGCCTTTTCGTCGCGCAGCGCTTCGAGTTCCTTCTCGATCTTGATCTTCTCGAGCCGCGCGAGCTGGCGCAGCCGGATTTCGAGAATATCTTCCGCCTGCCGTTCGCTGAGCCCGAACGCGCTCATCAGCGCGGCCTTCGGCTCGTCCGACTCGCGGATGATGCGGATCACCTCGTCGATGTTCAGGAAGACGATCATCCGCCCTTCGAGGATGTGGATGCGGTCGTCGACCTTCGCGAGACGATGGCGGCACCGGCGCGTCATCGTCAGCTGGCGGAACTTCACCCACTCGTCGAGGATCGTCAGCAGGCCCTTCTGGCCCGGCCGGCCGTCGGCGCCGATCATCACGAGGTTCAGCGTCGCGTTCGACTCGAGGCTCGTGTACGCGAGCAGCGTGTTCACGAATTCCGTCTGGTCGATCGTGCGCGACTTCGGCTCGAACACGAGCCGCACCGCCGCTTCCTTGCCCGACTCGTCGCGCACCGCGTCGAGCAGGTCGAGCATCGCCTTCTTCGTGTTGAGCTGCTCGGGCGTCAGCGTCTTCTTGCCGAGCTTGAGCTTCGGGTTCGTCAGCTCCTCGATTTCCTCGAGCACCTTCTGGCCCGACGTGCTCGGCGGCAGCTCGGTCACGACGAGCTGCCACTGGCCGCGCGCGAGATCCTCGATCTTCCAGCGCGCGCGCACCTTCAGGCTGCCGCGGCCGGTTTCATAGGCCGCCGCGATTTCGGTGTCGCTCGAGATGATCTGGCCGCCGCCCGGGAAATCCGGGCCGGGAATCAGGTTCATCAGCTCCGCGTGCGAGAGCTTCGGATTGCGGATCAGCGCGACCGCCGCGCCCGCGACTTCGCGCAGGTTGTGCGACGGGATTTCGGTCGCGAGACCGACCGCGATGCCCGACGCGCCGTTCAGCAGCACGAACGGCATGCGGCTCGGCAGCGTCTTCGGCTCCTCGAACGAGCCGTCGTAGTTCGGCATGAAGTCGACCGTGCCCTGGTCGATCTCGTCGAGCAGCAGCTTCGCGATCGGCGTGAGGCGGGCTTCGGTGTATCGCATGGCCGCCGCGCCGTCGCCGTCGCGCGAGCCGAAGTTGCCCTGCCCGTCGATCAGCGGGTAGCGCAGCGAGAAATCCTGCGCGAGACGCACCAGCGCGTCGTACGCCGACTGGTCGCCGTGCGGGTGGTATTTACCGAGCACGTCGCCGACCACGCGCGCCGACTTCACCGGCTTCGCGTCCGGGCCGAGGCCCATTTCGTTCATCGCGTAGAGAATCCGGCGCTGCACCGGCTTCTGGCCGTCGCACACGTCGGGCAGCGCGCGGCTCTTCACGACGCTGACCGCGTAGCTGAGATACGCCTGCTCCGCGTAGTTGCCGAGCGTCAGCGCGTCGGCATCCGGTGCATCGGAGCTGGCGAAGAGATCGGAAGTGTTGTCGTCCATCTGAATTCCGTATTCGTAAGTGGCGTAAGGCCGGGCCGGGCGTCATGCCCGGCCGCGCAGGTGTTCGGCTTAGATGTCCGCTTCGACGTCGTTGCCCTTTTCCTCGAGCCAGCCGCGTCGCGCGGCTGCCTCGCCCTTGCCCATCAGCATCGTCATGCGTGCGACGGTCGCCTCGTAGTCGAGCTCGCCAAGCTTCACCGGCATCAGGCGGCGCGTGTCGGGGTTCATCGTCGTATCCCACAGCTGCTCGGCGCTCATTTCACCGAGACCCTTGAAGCGGCTGATGCTCCATTGCGTCTCGCGCACACCGTCCTTGCGCAGCTTGTCGAGGATCGCCTCGAGTTCGCCTTCGTCGAGTGCATAAAGCTTCTGCGCAGCCTTCTTGCCGCGCGCGGGCGCGTCGACGCGGAACAGCGGCGGGCGCGCGACGCACACATGGCCGCGCTCGATCAGTTGCGGGAAATGCTTGAAGAACAGCGTGAGCAGCAGCACCTGGATGTGCGAGCCGTCGACGTCCGCGTCCGACAGGATGCAGATCTTGCCGTAGCGCAGGTTCGACAGGTCGACGCTTTCATCCGGGCTGTGCGGATCGACGCCGATCGCGACCGAGATGTCGTGCACCTCGTTGTTCGCGAACAGGCGGTCGCGCTCGGTTTCCCACGTGTTCAGCACCTTGCCGCGCAGCGGCAGGATCGCCTGGTATTCCTTGTCGCGGCCCATCTTCGCGGAGCCGCCCGCCGAGTCGCCCTCGACCAGGAACAGCTCATTGCGCGCGATATCTTCCGTCTCGCAGTCGGTCAGCTTGCCGGGCAGCACCGCGACGCCCGAGCTCTTGCGCTTCTCGACCTTCTGGCCGGCGCGCGTGCGCGCTTGCGCCTGCTTGATCACGAGTTCGGCGAGCTTCTTGCCGTGCTCGACGTGCTGGTTCAGCCACAGCTCCAGCGCCGGACGCGAGAACGACGACACGAGCTTCACCGCGTCGCGGCTGTTCAGGCGTTCCTTGATCTGTCCCTGGAACTGCGGATCGAGCACCTTCGCGGACAGCACGAACGACACGCGCGCGAACACGTCTTCCGCGAGCAGCTTCACGCCCTTCGGCTGCAGGTTGTGCAGTTCGACGAAGCTTTTCACTGCCTGGTAGAGACCGTCGCGCAGGCCGGATTCGTGCGTGCCGCCGGCCGGCGTCGGGATCAGGTTCACGTACGACTCGCGCACGAGCGAGCCTTCCTCGCTCCATGCGACGACCCACGACGCGCCCTCGCCTTCGGCGAAGGTGTCGTCGCCCGAACGCGAATCGGCAAAGCGCTCGCCTTCGAACAGCGGGATCAGCAGCTCGCTGCCGTTCATTTCGTCGAGCAGGTAGCCGCGCAGGCCGTCTTCATACTTCCACGTCTGGCGCTCGCCCGACTTCTCGTTGACGAGCACGACCTCGACGCCCGGCAGCAGCACGGCCTTCGAGCGCAGCAGGCGCTGCAGTTCGCCGAGCGGCAGGTTCGGCGAATCGAAATACTTCGGATTCGGCCACACCTGCACGCGCGTGCCGGATTTCTTCTCGCCGCGGCCCGCGCCCTGCGTCGCGAGCGGTTTCACCACGTCACCTTCGGCGAAGCCGAGTTCCGCGATCTTGCCGTCGCGCCAGACCGTCACGTCGAGGCGTGTCGCCAGCGCGTTCGTCACCGACACGCCGACGCCGTGCAGGCCGCCCGAAAACGTGTAGGCGCCGCCCGCGGCCTTGTCGAACTTGCCGCCCGCGTGCAGGCGCGTGAATACGATCTCGACGACCGGCACGCCCTCTTCAGGGTGCATGCCGAACGGGATGCCGCGGCCGTCGTCCTCGACCGAGACCGACTGGTCGGCGTGAAGCGTGACCGTGATCTGCTTGCCGTAGCCGCCAAGCGCCTCGTCGGACGCGTTGTCGATGACTTCCTGGATGATGTGCAGCGGATTCTCGGTACGGGTGTACATGCCGGGCCGCTGCTTGACCGGCTCGAGACCCTTGAGCACCTTGATCGATGCTTCGCTATAGGCCGCGCTGGGTTTCTTCGTTGACATAGGCGCTGAATTTCGTCATTCATCGGGACGTTGTCCACACCTCGTGTGGATAACGTCGTGGACAAAACGTTGAGTTCCGTAAAAAAGCGAATCGAAACAACGGTGTGCTTGGACTGCTCCGAAAGCGGGCGCGCGGCGTGCGCTGCGCTGCCCGGGACGCGCGGTATTTTACTGGTTCCGCGTGGCACGCCAATCGCGGAATCGCGCGCAGCGGCCGCCGGCCGCGCGACGCGTCTGCGTTTTACGCGGGCTTGCGCTTCGCCTCGAGCGTTTCCCACCGCTCGAGCGCTTCGAGCAATTCGTCGTCGATCGCCGCGAACCGCTCGGTCAGGCGCGTGCCTTCCTGCGGATCCTTCGCGAAAATCGAGCCGTCTTCGAGCCGCGCATTGATCGTCTTTTGCTCCTCTTCGAGTGCCGCGATCTTCTCCGGCAGCGAATCGAGCTCGCGCTGCTCGTTGAACGACAGCTTCACCGTGCGTTGCGTGTTGCGGCCCGCGGCGCTTTTCGCCGCTTCTTCCTTGACGGGCGCGGCTTCCTTGACCGCACGCTTCGCGGCTTCCTGCTGCGCGAGCTGATCGGCGCGCGCGCTCTGGATCTGCCAGTCGCTGAAGCCGCCCACGTATTCGCGCCACTTGCCGTCGCCCTCGGCCGCGATCACCGACGTCACGACGTTGTCGAGGAACGCGCGATCGTGGCTGACGAGCAGCACCGTGCCGTCGTAGTCGGCCAGCAGCTCCTCGAGCAGTTCGAGCGTCTGGATGTCGAGGTCGTTGGTCGGTTCGTCGAGCACCAGCACGTTGGCCGGACGCGCGAACAGGCGCGCGAGCAGCAGCCGGTTGCGCTCGCCGCCCGACAGCGACTTCACCGGCGAACGCGCGCGTTCCGGCGCGAACAGGAAGTCGCCGAGATAGCTCATCACGTGCTTGCGCACGCCGCCGATCTCGACCCATTCGCTGCCGGGGCTGATGGTATCCGCGAGGCTCTTCTCCTGGTCGAGCTGCGCGCGCATCTGGTCGAAATAGGCGACCTGCAGGTTGGTGCCGATGCGCACCGTGCCTTCGTCGGGCTTCAGTTCGCCGAGGATCAGCTTGAGCAGCGTCGTCTTGCCGGCGCCGTTCGGGCCGATGAAGCCGATCTTGTCGCCACGCATCACCGTCGTCGAGAAACGATCGACGACCGCGCGGCCGCCGTAGCGCTTCGTCACGTCGGTCAGCTCCGCGACGATCTTGCCGGACTTCTCGCCCTGCGCGACATCCAGCTTCACGTTGCCCAGCGTGTTGCGGCGCTCCGCGCGCTCGTTGCGCATCTGCACGAGCCGCGCGATGCGGCCGACGCTGCGGGTGCGGCGCGCTTCGACGCCCTTGCGGATCCACACTTCTTCCTGCGCGAGCAGCTTGTCGAACTTCTCGTTTTCCACGCGCTCGATTTCGAGCTGCTGGGCCTTGCGCGTCTGGTACGCGGAAAAATTGCCCGGGTACGACAGCAGGCGGCCGCGATCGAGATCGACGATGCGCGTCGCGACGCGATCGAGGAACGCGCGATCGTGCGTGATGAACAGCAGGCCGGCGCGCTGCGCGACGAGCAGTTCTTCCAGCCAGCGGATGCCGTCGAAGTCGAGGTGGTTGGTCGGTTCGTCGAGCAGCAGCACATCGGGCTGCAGCACCAGCGCGCGCGCCAGCGCGACACGCTTCTGCATCCCGCCCGACAACGCATCGACGGGAGCATCGACGTCCGCCAGGCCGATCTGCGCGAGCGTCATCGACACGCGCGTGCGCCAGCTCCACGCGTCGTGCGCATCGAGCGACGACTGCAGCGCGTTCATCCGCGCGAGCAGCGCATCGTGCTCGGCGCCTTCGGGTATATCGGCGAGGCGGTGCGCGATCGAATCATATTCTTCGAGCAGTTCGCGCGTGTGCGCGAGCCCCGATGCGACTGCCTCGAACACCGTCGCGCCCGGCTCGAATTCGGGCTCCTGCGGCACGTAGACGGTCACGAGTTCCTGCTGGCGCGTGACCAGCCCGTCGTCGGGCTTCGCGAGCCCGGCGACGATCTTCAGCAGCGACGACTTGCCCGCGCCGTTGCGGCCGATCAGGCCGACGCGCTCGCCGGCTTCCAGCGAGAAATCCGCGTGATCGAGCAACGCGACGTGACCGAACGCGAGCTGCGCACCGGAAATGGAATAGAGCGACATGGGAAGACGGCGAAGAGAGAAATCGGAAGCGCCCATTGTACCGGTCGCGGGCGGCGTTGCCGGTATGGCCGGACGGATAAGGCCGGCAAACGGGTTGGGAGGCGGGTTGGAACGTGCGTTTGGCGGCAGGCAGGCGGGGCGTCGATCGAAGCGCATCGACGCAATGCGCTTCGCTGGCACGCGCCGGGTGCGCCCGGCTTCCGTTCGCGGAACGCCGGGCGTGCGTTCCGGGCAAAACGCCTGCGTCGGCCGGATGCTGCGGCCGTCCGATCGACCATTGCGCGCCGGACGCCCTGGGCGTCCGTACGCGGCACGTGCAATTACTTCACGTTGACCGTAATCGTCGAGCTCAATTCGGGGCCGTACGAGCGGTGCATGCCGTCGCCCAACTGTAGCGTCAGCGTGTGCTGGCCGGGCGGCAGCTTGATGTCGGTCTCGGTCTGCGCCTTGCCGAAGTGCAGCGAACGTTCGCTCGCGGGGATCACGTCGCCCTTCGGAATCGGCCGGCCGTCGATCAGCAGGTGATGATGGCCAGTGTTCGGCGTGTTGTCGCCGGCCGGTCGAAGCTCCATTCCTTCGAGCCCGAACTTCACATGCACCGGGTTCGACACCGTCGCGCCTTCGCTCGGCGCTTCGAAATACACGCGCGCCTCGGCCCGCGCCATCGTCGACACGGCCATCGCCGCCACGCATACCGCACCTGCGATCCACTTTCTGTTCAGCATCGCATTCTCCTTATGATTGGACAGCCTCGGAAGCATACACCGCACGCACGGCAGGCGTGTTTCGGTTGCGTTGTTCGCGATGCGTACGTTTAAAACGACGTTGCGGAGCCGTTCGACGAAATTCCGGTACCATTGCGCCTTTCGTCCGCCGGCCACGCCGCGGACGGCATCACCGAATTTCCATTTTCCCGAGCGCTACATGAGCGAAGTAACCGAATACCAGAGCTGGGTCTGCCTGATTTGCGGGTGGGTCTACAACGAAGCGGAAGGGCTGCCCGACGAAGGCATCGCACCCGGCACCCGTTTCGCCGACATTCCCGCCGACTGGCGCTGCCCGCTGTGCGATGTGGGCAAGGAAGATTTCGTCGTCGTCGATTTCTGATTCGCTGACGCGCTGATTTCCGATCGCGGTTGACTGCGCGATCACGCGCGTCGGCATGCATTCCGCCCCGCCGACGCGCCGCGCGTTTGCTATACTCTGCGCGCTGTCCACACTGCCGTCCGGTTCGCGTTTTTTTGCGTTCCCTGGACATGGCTCTCCCCGTAGTTCAATGGATAGAACAAGCGCCTCCTAAGCGCTAGATACAGGTTCGATTCCTGTCGGGGGGACCAAAGATCCTCCAAAGTTTCACCAGCTTCGCCACAAGAACCCCGTCACGCCTGGCTGTGCGGGGTTTTTTGTTGCAAACTTCCACCAGCGACCACCAGTGGAAACAACCCCCGTCTTGGGGTTGTTTTGGGGGCTTCGCAAAACACCCCCGTCAAACAACCCCCGAGGCACCAGTACATGGCGCTCACCGACCTCAAGGTCCGCACAGCCAAGCCCGCTGAGAAACAACAGAAGCTTTATGACGGCGGCGGACTGCTGCTATTGATAACGCCGGCCGGCGGCAAGCGATGGATTCTCAAGTACCGCGTTGACGGCAAAGAAAAGAGCCTGGCGCTCGGCACGTATCCGGAGGTATCACTCGCTGATGCACGCGCTCGCCGCGATAGCGCGCGCGAAAAGCTTGCCGCAGGCATCGACCCGGGCGAAGCCAAGAAAGCCGACAAGCGCGCTGCGCAACTGGCTGCCGCCAGCTCGTTCGAGATAGTCGCGCGCGAATGGTTTGAGACCCAGCGCGGCGGATGGTCCGAGGTGTACGCGGGCAAGGTCATCAACTGCCTTGAAGTAGACGTATTTCCTCGACTCGGCGCCCGCCCTATCGCGAGCATTGATGCTCCCGAACTGCTGGCGATCATCCGCACCGTCGAATCTCGTGGTGTTCGCGAGACGGCCAAACGGGTGCTACAGCGATCGCGTGCTGTGTTTCAGTACGGCATCATGACCGGCCGCTGCACTCGAAATCCGGCGGCTGACATCGACGCCGAGACCGTCTTGAAGAAGAGCACCGGTGTGCAGCATATGGCGCGCGTGAAAGCGACCGAGATCCCGCAGCTCATGCGCGACATTGATGAATATTCCGGCGACTTGGTCACGCGCCTCGCCTTGCGATTCATGGCGCTGACGTTCGTGCGGACGAAAGAAATGATTCAAGCCGAATGGCCCGAGATTAACGTCGGCGCCGCCGAATGGCGCGTACCAGCCGACCGAATGAAGATGCGCGATCCGCACATCGTGCCACTTTCCCGGCAGGCACTCGACGTACTGGCACAGTTGCGCGAGATCAATGGTGAGCAACGCTTCGTCTTCTACAGCGTGCAGGGCAGGAGTCACATCTCGAACAACACGATGCTGTATGCCCTCTATCGAATGGGCTACAAGTCGCGTATGACTGGGCATGGTTTTCGCGGACTTGCCGCGACAGCGCTGCGCGAACTGGGATATAGCCGCGACGTCGTCGAACGACAGATGGCGCACGCGGAACGCAACCAGGTCACTGCCGCCTATGTTCACGCCGAGTACCTGCCAGACCGTCGCAAGATGATGCAGCGTTGGGCCGACTACCTCGACGAATTGAAGGTCGGGGCGAAGGTACTGCCCTTCGCATCATCCAATGGGTGATTGCACTGCCTATACAGAAAACCAGTATGCCGTTCTACAATCAATGACCACGGTTGCATATTGAAGGCTTCCGTCAAGTCAAACCGCGCCTAGCTCGACGGGGCGAAAACCGGGTTCCCTTAGCCGGCCGGCGCGGTTCCTCACAAGGGGCATGCGTGAGGGCGCAATGAAACAAGTTATTAAGTCGGTGGCGGACTTACCGGATTGGTACAAACAAAGGAAATATCGAACCGATCTTGACGCCGCGGGTTGGTATCGGGAAATCCAATCCCGTGTGGAAATCCGCAGTCTCGCGCGCGTTCACGGGGAGGAAAGCGATTCATTGTCCACACTACCGTCGCGACACTGGGAGCTATATCGTCGCGCCATCGATTGGTACGAGACGCCGAATCGGACGATGTTCGATCTTGAGCACAATTCCTACCCCATCGACAATCTAGGTGTCTTTGAAGCGTTCTACCTAAGCGAAAGCGTCACTGATCCACAGTTGGTTCGAGCTCGCAATGAGTACCGTGAGCTTATGCGCCTCTGGGAGCTTGAGCATCAAAGGGAAGACGCTGTCGTGTACTCACGTGCATACGAAGAAGCTCTGAGGCGCTTCGTCGACTCCGAAGACATACAGGCCACGTTCATCGCGGTCGACGTGAATGAAGGAGGAAACCCTCTGCTGTCGTACGGGCAACCCCTTTCAGGATATCCGATCACGGTCGACACTCAATTCGACGATGAGACACTTGTGAAGCATTTCAAGCAATGGCTCGCAGATAAGCGTGCCGATGAAGGCGAAAAAGCTCGCAGACCATTCAACGACAACGATTTCTCTGACTGGCAGTTCTACAAGATTCGCGAACTTCACGACTTGACCGTTTGGAGCGGAGCACACGGAGTGAACATTGTTGATCGCGTGCTCGCCGCAGCGCTTTGGCCCAACGCATCCGACGACTTCTCCCCTATTGATGTACTTCGGACGACGGCGCGGAAGAAAGTAGCAGCGGTGTTTCAGCGTAACGTCGCGCTCAGGCTATTCGCACAATTACGCCTACAGCTCGGTGAAAAATTTTGGGCGCAGTAATTTTTCATGATTTCCGATCCGCCGTCTTTTTGTTCAATCGATCCGAATCTTCAACTTTTTAGAAGCTCTTAGCCGGCGGGCATTTGCTTTAACGAAAGCACCACCAACGCCAATATGGCGCCATGTTCAACAACCCTCTACGAGGATTACAGCATGGCTGCCAACAGGGCTTCCGCGCGACTGAGCGCCCATCCACACCCACCTACTGCCCAAGCATTGCCACTTGACGGCTACTCACGCTGGCAAAGCCTCAGGAACTTCATCCCGCTCTCGCGCGAAGCGATCCGTCTGCGCGAGATTGCCGGCCGCTTCCCGCAGCGCGTTCAGCTCGGGTCGCAGCGCTGTATTGCATGGCCGAACCGCGAAATTCATCGCTGGCTCTCCGATCCCGCAAGCTACCGCATTGAGGACTGAGCCATGCAGACAAAAAAAATGGCCGACCCGCAGGCCAGCCAACAAAACAATCTCATCAATAGCGTCAATGTTAACACTGGTGGCACATGCTTCCTTAATTTGCGCCGCTCCGATTCCGAGCGACTGCGCGTAACGGTTGGCGAGTATCGCGGCCGGATGCTGATTGACGTTCGAATCTGGTTCGTTGCGGACGGCGGTGAGTGGAAACCTGGACGTGCAGGTGTGTCGCTGCGCCCGGAACAGGCTGGCGAGCTGATGCAGGCGCTCCGGCTCGCTGCACAGGCGGTTGACCCGTTGGGGGTGCGTTGATGATGTTGCTCTCGATGCTGCCATCATTGACAATTAGCCCCAAAGGGGCTAATTTCATGTCCATAGGGAAACGCATTTGCGAGTCCCGTTTATCCCGAAAGGACGAAACCATGAAGCTCACGTTAACCGCGTGTCGCGCGGCTACCCATGCCTATCAAATACACACCACCGTCGCCGGAAGATCTTTCGGCATTGAAGAACAGCCTCGGATTGACCGGGAAGCAGATGGCCGAACTGGCCTGGCTCGCGGGCGATCAGCATTGGCGGAAGTACACAAACCCGAATCCCGACAACGGGCGCCAAATGAACCCGCAAATGCTTTTTACGATGATGGCTCAGTTGGAGCTCGACGCGGAAACACTCGAACGAATCCTCAACAGGATGCGTGCGGTGGGTGCAACGATCGAGCTGGACGCGTCTTAACAACGGGCCTTGCCCTCTCACCCGCCTCCCCTGCCCTCATCATCCGCGAGGCGCTGCGCGCTGCTGTACTCGCCCCCACCTACCAAGACGCCCTCGACGTAACCGGCGACGCACTGCGCCGCCTGGCTGAACTCGCCCGTGCGGAGGGAGCGGCATGAGCAAGGCCACTACGAAGCCCACACCCAAGCTCGCCATCGTCGATACCTTGCTCGACTGTGGGTCCGCCGCTCACTGCATCAAGTGGCTTTTCGAAAAATACGACGCTGGCGAACACGAATGGTCCATCGAAGCGATCCGCCTGCTTACGTCCGTGCTCAACACCAAGCTGACCGATGCGCTGGAAAAGGCTGAATCAATCGAAGCGGAGGTGCGCCATGCTTGATAGGCAACCTGACGCTGCCGGCCTGCTGTCGTTCTTTTACGGTCGCTTCGACATGAAATCCGCCTCGACCGAAGAACTCGAATTTCTCTCAACAGCAACAGCACCTGACGAGGCTGGAGCCTTGCGCGACACTCTTGATGGGATTGCCTGCCTTGTGGCCGAGGATTTGAGGAAGGAGCGCGGCCAACGTGCCGGCAATTTCCAAGATGCCAGCGTTCCCTCGTTGCTGTGGAGTATCGCCAGGCAGGTGGATGCAATCGGGCAGATGGCATTCATCGCGAGCGAAGCCGACTACGAGCTGCGCGATCGCGCCGTTCGTGCCCCTTCTGCCTCTTGTCGTCGATCAACCTCTAAGCAGTCCTTATCTGATAAGGGCGGCGAATGACAGCTACCCGAACCGAGGGAATCAAAGCGCGCGGCAATCGGATGATCGAGCGCGAAATCGAACGCTGTAGAACGCAGATGGGTGAACGCGAGTGGGAAAAGCACAGGGAATGGGTGACGGCAAACATCGTGACGGCCGCGAAGGCGTGGCTTTCCCGCGAGGCGAAAGCGGGGCGGCTATGACGGATCACCTTGCCGAACTGGATTTGGATAGCGAGATTGACGCCGGCCGGGTCGCGGCGGCCCGTGAGGCGTTCTTTGCCCGTGTTCCGGGATCGAGCGACACCAAAGCCCGCCCCGCCGTAACCATCACGCGCGCCTCGAACGTTGTGCCGGAGGCGATCCGTTGGCTTTGGCCGGACTGGCTTCCGGAGGGGAAATTGACCCTTCTCGCTGGATCTCCGGGAACCGGTAAGACTACGTTGGCCTTAGCGCTGGCAGCCACCGTCACACGCGGCGGCGCGTGGCCGGACGGAACGGCCTGCAATCGTGCCGGCGACGTTCTTGTGTGGAGCGGTGAAGATAACCCGGCCGACACGATCGTTCCGCGTCTGATGGCGGCCGGCGCCGACCTGGAGCGCGTGCACATCATCACGGGCCGCACCGATGAGAACGGAGAGCTCCTGCCATTCGATCCCGCCGCTGACATGCCGCTGTTGTCCGAACGACTCGACGACATGGCCGATGCTCGACTGTTGATCCTCGATCCGATCGTCTCGGCCGTCTCGGGCGACGCACACCGCGTCAACGACGTTCGCCGCAACCTGCAATCGCTGGTGGACATGGCGGGCGCATACCGCTGCTGCGTGCTGGGTATCTCGCACTTCGCGAAGGGTACCAAGGGCAGTTCCCCTGCCGAGCGCGTTATCGGCTCTCAGGCGTTCGTCGCACTCGCCCGCATGGTGTTGGTTGCCGGCAAGGATGAGACGGCCGAGCGTCGGATTCTGGCCCGCGCGAAATCGAATATCGCCCCGGACGACGGCGGCGTGTCGTATGCGCTCGAACTGACTGAGACGGACGGCATACAGGCAAGCCGGGTTGTCTGGGGCGCGCTGATCGACGGATCGGCCCGCGACATTCTCGGAGACGTTGAGCAAGACGACGAGGAACGCACGGGACTCGATGACGCGTGCGAGTTTCTAACCGGCCTGCTGTCGGATGGGCCGGTTCGAACGAAGGTGCTGAAAGCCGATGCCGACGGAGCCGGGTTCAACTGGAAGATGATGCAGCGAGCCGGGTCGAAACTCGGTGTTGAGAAACGCAAGATCGGGATGAAGGAAGGATGGGAATGGGGGCTCGCGAAGGAGACAGCCCCCGAAGAAGACACGAAGAATCCCACTCTCTATACCGTGTCCCCTTCGGGAAGTCATGTCCCCTTCGGCTCTAGCAAGGGTTTGCGGGCGGTCGATTTTGGCGATTCTCCCGAAGGGGACATTGCCAAGGGAGTGTCGCCTTCGGGAAATTCTTCGGACGCGGACGCCGGGGGTGACGTATGACGCCCCTCGAAATCTGGATCGAGTGCCGCCGCAACGGGATCACCCTGATCGTCGACGGCGACCGGTTTACGTGGAAAGGGCCGAAGGCAGCAGCGGATCGGCTGCTGCCCGCCATGCGGGCGAACCGAGTTGCCTTGCGGGAATGTGCGCGCGAGCTGAACGGCCTGCCGGTCGAAGACGGCCCTTTCCTACCTTGGGGGCCATACATGACGCCCGAACTGGTCAAGCAGTGGCAGCACGATCTGTATATGGCCGTGACGGAGCTGGCGCACCTTGAGCGATGGCCAGACGAGTTTTTCGACCATGTGGTGTTGTGCATCGAGCGGCAGCCGCTTTCGACGCTGCGCCCTGACCTGACCCACTTCATTGAACGGCTCGCGGCGGCGCGTGCATCCATCAAAGCGGAGAATCGAAATGAACAGCACTGAACTGGCGATTGCAGACTACCAAGGGGCAGTAAAGCGCCTGCTACAAGCCGCCTTCGATCAACAGCGGGTAGAGAACCCAAACGCATACGGCAATTGCTCGCTGGTGCTGCAATCGGGCGGCATGGTTCAGGTGCGCAGTTCCGCGATGATGGGCGGCGTGCTGGAGACGGTAATCAGCGTGGTAGATGCCGCCGGGGAGTCGGTTGAAGTTGCGCGGCTCGAATCAGGCGTTGTTAACCATTGAGGACTACTATAAAATAATTGACAAATAGCTGGATGTATGCCGGGCGCTACATCCCGCCTCTGTAGAAGGCGGCACGCCGAGCGTTGCCGTAACCACACCGAAGACATTGCCGTGCGCTGTCTATCGGGCCGTGACGACATTTCCCAATTTCATTTTTTTGAGGTTTCTATGAACTCGTTAACCCAAAATCCGACTGCTCGCGGCATCCGACTCGTTCGCGCCGAAGTTCCGACTGACGTTCGCGCTGCGATCGAAGGCATGACCACGGCTTTCTCGGCGTTTAAGGACAAGCACCAGGCCGAGGTGGACGAGCTGCGCACGGCGGTCGATTCCTTCGCTATCGCGATGGCGGCGCAGCAGATGAACGGCAATGCGGGCGGCGCGGCTGCTCGCGCGGAACAGCAGCCGATATACGCGGCTCGCGGTCTGCGCTCGGCTGAGATTGCGGCGCACTACAACAAGCGCGCACAAGCGGCAGACGAGGACAAGAACGTAACGCTCGCGGACTTCATGCGCGGCGTGGCGGGTATGAAGACGACCGACGCGGTAATGGCATCACTCGCGGTCGGCACGGATACGGCTGGCGGCTACGCAGTTCCGAACGTCGTCATGCCGAAGATCCTCGACGCGCTGGTCGATCAAAGCGCGCTGCTGACGGCCGGCGCGGGCATCCTGCCGCTCGACGGAGCCAAGAGCGTCACAGTGGCCGGTATCGATACCCTGCCGGTTCCGGCATGGCGTCAAGAGCTGGGCGCAGTTGCGGAAAGCGAGCCGACCTTCCGCGCACTGATCGGCAAGCCGCGTTCGCTTGCGTGCATCGTCCGTATCTCGCGCGAACTGCTGGCCGATGCAGATGACGTATCTCGGGCTCTCACGCTTGCTATCTCACAGGCGTTCGCGCTTGAGCTGGATCGTGTGGGGCTGGTTGGCTCGGGCACCGATCCGGAACCGCTCGGCCTGTATGGTCGCGACACGATCAAGAAGATCAAGCAGGCTGGCGCAACCTTCGGCTATGCCGACCTGCTGGCTGCATACCAAACGCAGCTCGAAGGCAAGGCACCGGCACCCACGGCGGCCATCATGGCACCGCGCACGCTGGTCGGACTCGCGGGCCTGACCGACACGACGGGCCAGCCGCTGTCCGCCCCGCCGCTGCTCTCGGGCGTGCGCCAGATGGCAACGAACGGCGTGCCGGTCGATCTCGGCACCGGCAAGGCCAGCAGCCTGGCGTTCGTCGGTAACTTCAGCACGATGCAGTTCGTCATGCGGGAGAACCTGAACATCGGCGTACTGCGCGAGGCATACGCGAAGACGGGTGAAATCGGCTTCCTGTGCCACGCCCGCGCCGACCTGATCGTGAACTACCCGCAGGCGATCACCATCATTGAAGGCGTGACGAGCAAGGCCGCGAAGGCGTAAGCGGAACGGCAGCGAGGATGCCGAAGGGGCCGGGGCTATCAAAAGTCCTGGCCCTTTGTCCGTCTAGACCCCACGTGACCTTACCCCGCCGAGTACACCATTCGTAAGTTAGTGGGCTCGCCGGTTTTCGGTTGATGCAGTTGCCGGAATTGGTCCGGCGCCAGTTGCCCAAGGGCACTATGCGGACGCACCGAGTTGTAGT